>NZ_JAHBDI010000038.1:0-34563 GCF_019956275.1 Pseudomonas sp. GL-RE-26 | reverse complement strand
CAGCAAGAAGTGGACGATGCCGATCCGGGACTGGAAAGCGGCCTTGAATCGCTTCAGTATCCAGTTCGAAGATCGTCTGTTAACGGTTTAATAAAAATCCCGTTTACACAAAATCTAGGACACCCTCGGCTCAACTGATAGTCCAAGAGCCCTGATCCGACCTTCATTGCGTTAAATGCCCCATTACACGGTCTCCGCGTAGATCTGATCGTACTGGGCGTGGCTGTCAACGAACGTAGCAATTGCATCCGGTGTTATTTATCAACTGACCAAGCATGTAGCTTCTTTTTTCGCAGGTTCAGCCAACACTTTTGCTCCGCTAGCAATCACTCTTCACCGACTTCTATTTCTCTATCCTCAAACGCCGAACGTACGGCATCTACAACGCGCTCCGCCATGCCTTCATCTTCAAGCTGCGGGTATCCTTTCTTCAGCTTTCCGGAAACCATCCAGCCGTTTTCCTTAATGGAGCGGATGATGCGATTGGCATCCTGATCCGGCATCTCAAGCACTTCTTTGAGTTGTTCCTGCGCTCGCTGAAAGATCACCAGTACTCTGGCCTCATCTGCCATCTCCGTACGAATCGTATGTTCGACAACGCGTGCGGTGTAGAGAACGTGCTCGGTCAGGTCTGGGTACCGCCAGGCAAAGCTTGCGTCTACGTATTCATCGAAGTTGAAATTGCTAAGCGTTCCGTCCTCGTAGGTCACAAGTTCGCCAAACCGATAGGCTGCCGCGTAACGGCGCATGAACGGTCGTGAGAATACTTCAAGCGTACGATCGTAGCCGGCCCTGAAATCGATAGAGCTGGTGATCGTGGCTGACACGGGCAGAATCACTCCGTCGGGCACTGCCTTGTCCCGGATCAAGGTGTCGTTGATCAGGAAACGATGAATCCGGCCGTTGCCGTCACGCATGGGATGGATGTACACGAAGCCGAATGCAAGCACCGCGGCACGTGCCACTGACTCGGCACCACGCGTTGCGACCTCGAACTCGTTGAGGCCTTCCAGTAGCGGGGTAAGTTCCTCAAAGTGCGGGGCAATGTAATGCACGATGTCTTCGCGCATTGTGGCTTGTCCCACGAAGACAGGGGAGCGTCGCAAGCCTAGTCCGATGGCATCGTGGCCCAGGATGCCGGCTTGCAGGGATCGAAGGGTGTCGTTGCTCAATGGGGCATCTATATGGCCGCAGTGCTGGGCAATGACATGCGCAAACCGCTGGATGCGATCGGCCTGGTCGGCTTCCTTTTCGATGAGAAAGCTCGCGCGCGATTCCTTGAACGTCAGCCAACTGGCCGTTCGCATCAGGATGTCGGAACCAAAGGCTTGATCCAACTCATCCAATGCCGCACGCAGATCGAATTGCAAGGCCTCCCGCACTGGCTCGGTACGACGAACCAAGGGGCAGAATTCGGGTGTCCCCGGCAGATTGTTATTGATTCGCCAGCGCCGCGTTCGCAACGACTCACGACGAGTCAGGTAATTTTGTGGTGAAAGTACATCAACATAGGCGCCATTGGTCACATCAGGCACCTCCAGACGTTCCCCTGTCAGCCATTCGTAGAGGAATCCTGTGCGACGGGCATACTGGCCAAAAGGCTCCCGTCGACACCAGTCCTCAACAGGCTGCGGGCCTATGGCCGCAAACAGGCGAGCAAAGAACTCGAGATGAATCTCTTCGTATTTGAGACCGAACTCGAAATGCCCTGCGAAATCGTCTGCAGGGCGGTAGCGTGGCGGATACCTGTTCTCCACGTTCCCGGCGCTTTCACGGCTGACACGTACGGTGCCAATCATCGACTGTACGCGCAGAGGCTGCGCCAATGCGATGTTGTAACGGTTCGCGAGGGTCTGGAAACCGACTTGCATTGACGAAATCCTTTACGGGGACAGGAAAAACGTTAACAGAACTTCAATATTGTGGCGAAACGATAATTTCGTAGGTGGAAAAATACTAATGCTGGATGAAATTTGATACTGAATTCGTATTTTTGGAGAAAAACGCTAATAGCTTTCAGAGTAGTCGCCACAGCCGCGAAAGAAAGAATGTACTCATCGATCACCGGAAAGTGACCGACCAAGCTATCCACAAATCCAACGCCATCAAATCCCGCCCACAAAAAACCGGCCATCAAGGCCGGTTTTTTCTGTCTCTGCATCCCCCGTCAAAACCACCCTGACGTGAGATCAAAATTCGATTGGAGCGGGTGAAGGGAATCGAACCCTCGTTATCAGCTTGGGAAGCTGGAGTAATGCCATTATACGACACCCGCTCAGAGCGGTGACTTTGTACCAGATACGGCCGCGGATTTGAAGTTTTTCTTTACGTGGAGCGGGTTTAACGCAGATGTGACAAAAAAGCCTGGAGCGCATGACGGTCGATCGCGGGCAAGCCTCGCGCCTGCAGAATACGTTTAACGCAGCAGGGCGGGGCTTGCTCGCGATGACGCTACTTCAGCTTGCCAATGCATGGTGTTCCTGGACGTTGTGGTAACGCGGTCGGCTTTCGAGTTGCGCTGGTTTCAGGAAGCCCATCAGTGCGTTGCGGCTGTCTCGGCAGGCTGCTTTGTGCTCCATGTCGAGAAAGTGGCCGGTGGCCTGAAGGGTGCTGAACGTGCTGTGTTGCACGTGGCCGGCGAACAACCGGGCGTCGTCGGCGGCGGTGTATTCGTCCCATTCGCCGTTGAGGAACAGCACCGGCACGTCGATTTTCTTCGCCGCGTGCAGGTAGCACTGGCGGTCGCTGTGCAGCACGTCGCTGATGTGGAAGTGCATCTGCCCGTACTCATGTTCGGCCAGGGAGCTGACGTGGCGATAGTTGAAGCGCTTGAACAACGACGGCAGGTGTTTGCCGATGGTGTCGTTCACCAGGTGCCCGACCCGGTCGCGGTCCAGGTTGCCCAGGTGTTCGACGCCGCGCTCGAGGTAGTCGAGCATGTGCGCGTTGATCACCGGGGAGAACGAGCTGATCACGGCTTTTTCGATGCGCCGTGGCCGTTGCGACAACGCCATCATGGTCGCCGCACCGCCCCAGGAAAACGACAGCACGTGTTCGGCGGCGAAGTGGTCGATCAGCTCAAGAAGGATCTGCCCTTCGATTTCCTTGGTGAGCATCTTTTCATGCAGGTTGTGGGCTTTTGACCGGCCCGCGTAGGGCTGGTCGTAGCAGACGACGTTGAACTGCGGATGGAGGTTTTTCACGGTTTGTGCAAACGACGCAGTCGTGGCCATCGAGCCGTTGACCAAGATAATGGTCTTCTCTGCGGCGTCTGCGCGATAGAACTCCGTGTAAACCCGATACTGACCCTGTATATCCAGCACAGCGATTTCTGGCCTCATGTCATAAGACTCCTGGCAAGCGGGTATGCGCGCAATAGAGATTGCACGAGCTTTGTGACAGGTAGGCATACGCCTGGAATTTGAGAGGCCCATGTCGATCCATTGCAGTCCGGTCGACGGGTATTGTTATTGGCGGGCAGTCTGCCGGATGAGGCCGGAACCCATGGGTTCCTACCGGCAAAAAGTTTCTTAGAAGTATGTGGTGACTCGTCGGTCACATTTCGGCCGACGTCCTGATTCAAGCAGGGGTCACGTCATCGCGCAAGTGCCATTGGTAAATTGTTCGACAACTTCTGCTGAGCGGTCGCTGGCTTAGATCGATCCGATCTCTTCAGTGCTCAGTAGGCGGTATTCGCCCGGTTTCAACGCGTCGTCGAGCTCCAGCGGCCCCATGCGTTCGCGATGCAGGCGCATCACCTTGTTGTTGAAGTGGCCGAACATGCGCTTGACCTGGTGATAGCGGCCTTCGACGATGCTCAGGCGTGCGCATTTTGGCCCGAGCAGCTCTAGCCCGGCCGGTTGCGTGGTGAGGTCTTCGAAGGCGAAGTACAGCCCTTGGCTGAAGGTGATCGCGTATTCGGGGCCGATGTCCTGCTCGGTTTCGACGTAATAGACCTTGGGCAGTTTGATCTGCGGTTGGGTCAGGCGCCGCGACCAGCTGCCGTCGTTGGTGATCAGCATCAGGCCGGTGGTATTGAAATCCAGGCGTCCGGCGATGTGCAATTCGTCCTTATCCGGTTCATGGATCAAATCGAGCACGGTCGGGTGCTGCGGATCCCGGGTGGCGCTGACGCAGCCGGCGGGCTTGTGCAGCATGAAGTGGCGCAGGGGTTTGCCGACTTGCAGCACCTCGTTGTCGACTTCGACGCGGCTGAATTCGCGGACTTCAGTGTGCGGGTCGCTGACGATTTTTCCGTCAACCCTGACGCGTTTTTCCACCAGCAACAGGCGCACCTGCTTGCGGTTGAAGCACGGCAGGTTGCTGAGGAAACGGTCGACACGCATGACTTAAGGATCGGTAAGGAAAGGGGCGCGCATCTTACTTGATCGACCCGGACGCTGCTTGCAACTGCGCCTCGACCTCGGCACAGCGCGGGCACAGGCATGAGGCGTCGCGCAGTTCCTCCGGCAGCGCCTGGAGCACGGCAGGGTCGATGCTGACGCCGTAGCACCAGCAGGCGCGGTCAGCGGTTCGCGGATCGGCCAGGGTGCAGTCGTTGGGGGCGCCGCAGGCGGGGCAGAGGTCAGGCTGGTTCATGAACGGAGTGAGACATTTCCACGCAGGTTCGGTTACGGCCACTTTGCTTGGCCCGGTACATCGCATGATCCGCCCGCGACAGCAGGCTGTGCAAGGTGTCATCGGGCTGCAGGGTGGTGAGGCCGATGCTCACCGTCAGTTGCAAGGCTTTGCCGTTGTAGGCATAGCGCTGTTGTTCCACGTGCTGACGAATTTTCTCGGCAATCATCAGACCGGTCTTACCGTCGGTGTCCTTGAGCAGCACGATGAACTCCTCACCGCCCCAGCGGCAGACGATGTCGGAGTGCGGCAGGCAACTTTCCAGATCCCGGGCGAAACCGATCAGTACCTGGTCGCCGGCCAGGTGGCCGTAGGTGTCGTTCAGTGCCTTGAAGTGGTCGAGGTCCAGCAGCAAGGCGGTCAGCGGCTTGGGCTCGCGCCGGGCTTCTTGCATGGCCTGTGCGGCCAGCAGGTCGAAGCCGCGACGGTTGGGCAGTTCGGTCAGGCTGTCGAGGATGGCCTGGGCCTGGATCTTGTCCTGATAGCGTTTGATCACCCGGTTGAGCAGGGCCAGCACGATCAAGGTGACCAGCAGGCAGATCAGCAGGTTGAGGTACAGCGACTGGCGGATTTCACCGAGGGCGCTGTCTTCGCGTTTGTCGACGAACAGGTACCAGTTCAGCTCCGGGATAAACCGCACGTTGAGGAAATGCCCCTGGCCCTGCACGGAGTATTCATAGCTGCCGCTGTGGGGTTTTGGCAGCCGGCTGAGCAGGTCTTTCATGCTGTCGAGTTCGCTGAGTTTCTGCCCGATGTGCGCACCCTGCGGACCCCCTTCGGCGCCGGTGAGCACCAGGCGTCCGAAGTTGTCGACGAAAAACACACTGCGTTGATAGCGCTGCTGGTACTTGTCGATCAGCTTGATCACTGCGTCGACGGTCAGGCCAACCCCGGCCGCGCCGATGAATCGGCTGTTGTAGTCGTAGACCTTGTAGTTGATGAAGAAGGTCAGGTTGTCTTTGTTGGCGAGGTCCGGGTCGACGTTGATCTCGTACGGATCCTTCATGTCCCGCACGCGAAAGTACCAGGCGTCGCGGGGTTCGGTGGTCTTGACCTGCTTGAGCACACCCTTGGCGTGGTAGTAGGTCAGGCTGGTGTTGGAGACGAAGAACGCGGTGTAGGCGCCGTAGTGGGTCATGACCTCGTTGAGGTAACGGGTCATCTGGTCGGAGTCTTTTTCACCGTTGACCACCCAGTCGCGCATGAAGGTGTCGCGGGCCATCATCGAGGAAATCAGGATCGGCCTGACGAGGTCTTTCTGGATTTCCGAGTAGACCGTGTCCGACGTCAGCGGCAGTTCGGTGTTGACGATGCTGTCGCGGATCGATGCCCGGGAGGCGAAGTAACTGAGAAAGGAGGTGGCGAGGAAACCTGCGCCCAGCAACGCGACCAGCGTGAGCACCAACGAACGTTGAGAGTACAGCGGCGAGCGAAGCGGCATGGCAGTTCCATTGGCAGTCATCCGATGGCATGCATTCTAAGGGTACAGCCGGGAAATAACTGCTCCATGTGCGCCGCGAATGGTCGTTCCTATGTTCCACGGAGGTTGCGCGTGGTCCTTGTGGGAGCGAGACGGCCTTTTGATGGTGCTCGTACGCTGTCCGCCGCTGATCAGAAGGCAGGTGCAACGTCGCACTTGGCAGGGGATTGCCAGTCAAAACAGGTATCAGTCGGTGTGTGCCGACTGCTGTCACAGGTCTTTACGGAGGCCGCCATGTTACGTCGATTGTTGTTTGGTGCAGTGCTCGGTCTCGGATTGTCTGGTTGCTACTACTACGACGGTCCTGCTGACCCCTACGGGGGATCTTATTACTACCCCGGCTACTACTCGCCCTATTACTACGGTTACTACGGTCCGCGTTATTACGGTGGTTATCGCTCCTATTACTACGGTGGGCACGGCTATCACGGTGGGGGGTATCACGGCGGTGGATATCATGGCGGTGGATATCGCGGTGGTCACCGTTAATCAGGGCATGAATGGATGAAAAACCTTTCATCGGCCAGATGTTTCTACTTGTTTCAAGGACGCACCAGATTCCGAATTCGGTGTCTGATATTTCGACAGTCACCGAACATTTGACTGTCGCCTGCCAGCGTCGCTGGTGTGGCTTGCCCGCGGTCCAGGAGGCCGCCATGCTCTGTCAAAAAAAGCTGCGCCGAATTCTTCTGCTTGCTGTGTTGGGATTGTCCCTTGGTGGGTGCGTGCCTTACTACGACGAAGGAGGCAGTTACTACAGTTCCGAGGTCTATACCTCGCCATCGCCAACCTATTACACCGGGGGGAGTTCCTACTATTCCAATGGTTACTACACGCCGCAGCCTCGGTATTACATGCCACCAGCGCGGTATTACCAGCCGACACCGCGTTATTACTCGCAGCCGCGGATGTATCAACCGTCCCCACGCTATTACCAGCCATATCGGGGCGACTACCGGATGCATCAGGACCATGGCTGGGACAGCCGTAACCGCGGGGGCTGGAACAATGACAATCGAGGCCACGACGGGCGCGGCTATCGCAACGGGCGTGGCGATCACAGCGGCCGGGGTAATCACCGCTAGTCATTAAACTGAATACAAAACCTGTGGGAGCGAGCCTGCTCGCGAAGGCGGTGTGTCAGACAGCAATAACGTCGACTGACACGCCCTCATCGCGAGCAGGCTCGCTCCCACATTTTTTATGCCCGGACTTCAGTATTCGGACAAATCCGCCAGCGGATGCCGACCTTCCCACGCCTTGTGAAAATGCGCCTCTACCACCGCGTCCGGCACGTTGTTGATGTCTGGCCAGTGCCAGTGCGGCTTCTGGTCCTTATCGATCAGGCGGGCACGTACGCCTTCGCTGAATTCCGGATGACGACAACAGTTGAGGCTCAGGGTGTATTCCATCTGGAAGACTTCGGCCAGCGACAGGTGTCGGGCACGGATGATCTGCTCCCACACCAGATGAGCGGTCAGCGGCGCGCCTTCGCTCAGGGTCCTGGCTGCGCGGCTCAGCAACAGATCGGTGTGATCGCGCAAGGCGCTGATGGCCTTCCAGGCGCAACGCACGTCGCTGACATCCAGCAGCTCGTCGATCTGCTGGCGGCGCGGCAGCCACTGGGCTTCGGGCATCTGTGCCACGGCTTCCTGCTGCAAGGCCTTGAGCAGGCTGTTGAGCTGCATCGGTGTCTGTTCCTGCCAGTTCAATTGCAACAGGCCTTCGATCAATTCCGGCTGCTGCTCATCGAGCAGGAAACGATCGGCCAGGTCCAGGTCGATGGCATCGCGGCCGTTCATGTGCGCCCCGGTCAGGCCCAGGAACAACCCGAGCTTGCCGGGCAGGCGCGACAGAAACCAACTGGCGCCAACGTCCGGGTACAGGCCGATGCTGATCTCGGGCATGGCCAGGCGGCTGCTCGGCGTGACGATGCGGGTGCTTGCCCCTTGCAATAGACCCATGCCGCCGCCGAGCACATAGCCGTGGCCCCAGCAGATCAGCGGTTTCGGGTAGGTATGAAGTTTGAAGTCCAGGCGATATTCCGCGGCAAAAAACTGCGCAGCCAGTGGCGGTACTTCGCCCGGAAGGACGCGACAGGCTTCCACCAGGCTGCGCACTTCGCCGCCGGCGCAAAAGGCCTTGGCGCCATTGCCGCGCAACAGGACGCAGACGATCTGCGGGTCCTTGGCCCAGGCCTCCATGCGGTCGCGCAGGGCGTTGATCATCGGCAGGGACAGGGCGTTCAGGGACTTTTCGGCATCCAGGCTGGCGATGCCGATGCGTGCGCCGTCGGTGCCGGTGAGTTCTTCGAAGTGCAGATTCATCGTGACCTCGATCGGGAATTTGAGGGTTAAGTATGATCGCTGTGTGGGAAAGTGCCGGATCTGCATCAGATCAATTGACAAGCGTGATGCGCTTTCCTAGGGTTCGCCCCATTGTTTTTGCCGGATGTAACCATGACTGCTGACGACCGTATCAAACTCGAACCGGGCTGGAAGGAGGCACTGCGTGCCGAGTTCGACCAGCCCTACATGGCAGAGTTGCGAAACTTCCTGCAACAGGAGCGGGCGGCCGGCAAGGAGATCTATCCGCCGGGGCCGATGATCTTCAATGCGCTGAATTCAACGCCGCTGGACAAGGTCAAGGTGGTGATCCTCGGTCAGGACCCTTATCACGGCCCGGGCCAGGCCCATGGCTTGTGCTTCTCGGTGCAACCGGGCGTGCCGGCGCCGCCGTCGCTGGTGAACATTTACAAAGAACTCAAGCGCGACCTGAACATCGACATCCCCAACCATGGCTACCTGCAGAGCTGGGCCGATCAGGGCGTGTTGATGCTCAACACCACCATGACCGTCGAACGCGCCAACGCCAATGCGCACAAGGACAAGGGCTGGCAGTTTTTCACTGATCGAGTCATTGAAGTTGTCAGCCAACAGCAATCGCACCTGGTGTTCATGCTGTGGGGCGCCCATGCCCAGAGTAAGCAGAAGCTGATCGATGCCACCAAGCATCTGGTGCTGACCTCGGTGCACCCGTCACCGCTGTCGGCCTATCGCGGCTTCCTCGGTTGCGGGCACTTCAGCCGCACCAACAAGTTTCTGGAGCAGAATGGCGAGACGCCGATCGAGTGGCGGTTGCCGCCCATTTAGGGGGGCAGAGGGCTTTTGTGGCGAGGGGGCTTGTCGGAATGCCGCACCACCCCGTTCGGCTGCGTAGCAGTCGTAAATACTGCTCGCGCGGTGATTCAGAAAAAACTCATTTACTGGATTTGGGGCCGCTTCGCAGCCCAACGGGGTGGTGCGGCATTCCGACAAGCCCCCTCGCCACAGTCATCACCGACCCTGAAAACAGTGTCAGGCCTCTTCCGGATTCCGATTCCAATACTTGAACAACGGCTCCGCCAGAAACAGCACAAACAACAAGCGCATCACCTGCATCGCCGTCACCAGCGGCACCGACAGTTGCAGGGTTTCCGCCGTCAGGCTCATCTCGGCAATACCGCCCGGCATCATGCCCAATGTCAGTGAACGCAGATCCAGATGGGTCAGCGCACTCAAACCCAATGCCGCCACCGTGGCGATCAACATGGTCAACACTGTGCCGATCAAGGTACGCCCCATGAACGATGGCGCACGCCGGAAAAACTGCCGGTTGAAGTGACAGCCCAGACCGCTACCGATCAACCATTGGCCAATCTGGCTACCGCCATTGGGCAAACCGATGTGCAGGTCCCAGCCGATGCTGACTGCCGCGCTGACCAGCAACGGCCCGAACAGCCAGGGGTTGGGTTGACGCAGGCGTTCCCAGATCCAGGCAGCCAAAGCGCCAGCGGGGAACAACACCGCCAGCCAGCGCCAATCGATGCTGCCGACGTGGGAAATCGGCGCACCGTCGCCCAACAAATACTTGAAGGCTGCCGGTACGCACAGCACGACCACCAACACCCGCAAACTCTGCCCCGCCGCCACACGGCTGAGCACCGCGCCATTGCGGGCGCCGAGGTTGACCATCTCCCCGGAACCGCCGGGCATGCTGGAAAAGAACGCCGTGGCGCGATCTTCACCGGTGCGGCGCATCAGCCACACGCCGACAACCGCCGACAGGCTGGTGACCAACGCACCGAAGAAGATCAGACCGAAATGACTGAGTACCTGCTCCATCACCACTGGAGTGAAATGCAGGCCGATACCGATACCGACGATCCACTGGCCGCACTTGCGACCGCCAGGGATTTCGGCCAATTGCCAGGGTGTCAGACAACGCACGAGGATGATCGCCAGCAACGAGCCGACCATCCACGGCAAAGGCCAGCCGACCTGGCTGGCGAGGAAACCGCCAAGCAGGCCGACCAGCGGGGTTCCCCACCAGAGTTTGAGGGGGGACCGATCAGACATCGGCGATAACGCGTTGCGCGGCCGAACGTTTGCGCCAGATGCGGATGAGCGGCATCAGCAGCATGATCGCCGTCAGCACCCAGCAACCGAAGGTGATCGGGCTCGACCAGAGGATTTCCAGCGCACCGTTGGAAATCGACAGGGCGCGGCGCAGGTTTTGTTCCATCAAGCCGCCGAGGATGAAGCCCAGCAATACCGGCGACAGCGGGAAGTCCAGCTTGCGCAGGATATAACCGAAGATGCCGATGCCGATCATCAGGAACAGGTCGAACGTTGTCGCGTGCACCGCGTAGACACCAATCCCGGTAATGATCGCGATCACCGGCACCAGCGCCCAGTTCGGCACGGCGAGGATGCGGGTAAAGATGCGGATCATCGGGATGTTGAGGATCACCAGCATCACGTTGGCGATGAACAACGAAGCGATCAGGCCCCAGACGATGTCCGGTTGCTGTTGGAACAGCAGCGGGCCCGGAGTGATGTTGTACAGCGACAGGGCGCCGATCATCACCGCCGTGGTGCCCGAACCTGGAACGCCGAGGGTCAGCATCGGCACCAGCGCACCGCAAGCTGCGCCACCGATGGCGGTTTCCGGCGCCGCGAGGCCGCGCATGTCACCCTGGCCGAATGTACCCTTTGCACCGGCGATGCGTTTTTCGGTCATGTAGGCCACGGCACTGGCCAGGGTCGCACCGGCACCCGGTAACACGCCCATGATGAAACCCAATACGCCGCAACGGATGTTCACCACGAACACCGACGCCGCTTCCTTGAAGTTGAACATCATGCGGCCCGTGGCTTTCACCGCTTCCTGGCCGTGGTGGGTTTTTTCCAGCAGCAGGAGGATTTCGCTGATGGAGAACAGGCCCAGCACCAGCACGACGAACTGGATGCCGTCAGTCAGGTGGATGTTGTCCCCGGTGAAGCGATACACACCGCTGTTGGCGTCGATGCCGACGGTCGACAGGAACAGACCGATCAGCGCCGCGATGAACGTCTTCAGTGGACGGTCACCGGCCATGCCGCCGAGGCAGACAATCGCAAACACCATCAGCACGAAATATTCCGCCGGGCCGAAGGCAATTGCCCATTTCGCCAGCAGCGGGGCGAACAGCACCATGCCGCAGGTCGCGATGAAGGCACCGATGAACGAGCTCCATGCCGACAGCGACAGTGCTACACCGGCCAGGCCTTTGCGGGCCATCGGGTAACCGTCGAGGGTGGTCATCACGGTGGACGCTTCGCCCGGGATGTTCAGCAGGATCGAGCTGATCCGGCCGCCGTATTCGCATCCCAGGTACACCGCCGCCAGCAGGATCAGTGCCGACTCCGGTGGCAGGCCGAGGGCGAATGCGATCGGGATCAACAGTGCCACGCCGTTTATCGGCCCCAGGCCCGGCAACAGGCCGACTACGGTGCCGATCAGGGTGCCGCAGAGTGCGGTCACCAGGTTGTACGGGCTCAGCGCGACGCCGAAACCCTGACCCAAATAGCCAAGAGTATCCATATCAGTTCTCCAGAACGTCGAGCACGCCAAGCGGCAGCGGCACGTCCATCAACTTGTCGAACAGCAGGTAGAGGCCGACGGCCATCAGGCTGATGATCACGATGCTTGGCACCCAGCGACCGCCATACAGGCGGGCCATGGGCACGCCGATCAGGATGCTGGCGACGATGAAACCCAGGGGTTCGAAGGTGCCGGCGAACACCAGCAACAGCACCACACAGATGCCGATCTTGGTCAGGGTTTCGCGATCCAGTGGCGGCTCGTCAGCGCTGTGCTTGATCGGTGCCGGACGGAACACCATGTACAACAGCGCCGAGCCCATCAGGCCGAGCATCAGCAATGGAAAGGCCCGAGGCCCCACCGGTTCGTAGGAAAAAGCCGCTTGGTACGGCCACGCCATCAGTGCCAGGCCGAGACAGACCAGCAACAGCACCGAAGCAAAAATGCGTTGTAAGAGCATGGGGAACTCCTGTGCTGCGGCTCCGCCAAACGGAGCCGCAGCCGCTAGACAGAGACGATCACTGGATCAGGCCGAACTCTTTGGCCAGCACTTTGTAGTCCGCAACCTGCTTCTTAACGTAGGTGTCCAGTTCCGGGCCGGTCATGGCGAACGGGAAGAGCTCGCGCTGATCGCGTAACTTGGCGAAGTCTTCGGAAGCCAGCAGTTTGTCGAAGGCCGCTTTCCACCAGGCATAGTCTTCGTCGCTGACTTTTGGCCCGAGGTAGAAGCCGCGCACTACCGGCCAGACGATGTCATAGCCTTGCTCGCGGGCTGTCGGAATGTCCTTCATTTCCGGCTCGTCCAGGCGCTTGTCGGCGAACACCGCCAGCAGGCGCATGTCGCCGCTCTGGATGTGCGGCATGGAGTCGGAAATGTCGGTGCTGCCGACCTGGATGTGGCCGCCGAGCAGGGCGGTGGCAATCTCGCCGCCACCTTCGAGGGCAACGTAACGCAGGTCACGGGGGTTGATCCCGGCAGCCTTCGCGATCAGCGCGGTTTGCATCCAGTCCTGGCTACCGACGGTGCCGCCGGAACCGATCACCACTTTGCTCGGATCTTTCTTCAGTGCCTGAACGAGGTCGTCGAGGGTCTTGTAGGGCGAATCGCTTTTCACCGCGATGGCGCCATAGCTGGTGCCAACGGCGGCCAGCCAGCGCACGTTGGTTTCATCGAACCGACCGAACTTGCCTTGGGCCAGGTTCAGCAAAGAACCACTGGACCAGGCCACCAGGGTGCCGGCATCGGCCGGACGCTGGGCGACTACCGCGTTGTACGCCACCGCGCCGACACCGCCGGGCATGTAGGTCACGCGCATCGGTTTGGTCAGCAGTTTTTCGTTGACCAGCGCGCTTTGCGCCAGTTTGCAGGTCAGGTCGAAACCACCGCCGGGCGAGGCCGGGGCGATGCATTCCGGGCGTTTGGGTTCGGCAAGCGCTTGGCCGGTGAACAGCAGGACGCTGGCGGCGAGGGCTAGTTTACGCATTGACAGGTTCATTCAAGTCTCCTTGGGAGTTGTTGTTATCGACGTACTGAATTACCAAAGGGCAACGCTGTAGCTCACCAGCAGACGCACTTCATCGGCATCGCGAGCGGAGTAGTTGGAACGGTAAGTGGCATTACGCAGGCGCACGGCGACATCCTTGAGCGCGCCGCTTTGTACAACATATTTAATCTCGGAGTTGCGTTCCCATTCTTTGCCTTCGTCACCGTTCTTGAGCTTGATGTTGTCACCGCTCACGTAACGGCTCATGAAGGTCAGGCCAGGGACGCCGAGGGTGACGAAGTCGAAGTCATAACGCGCTTGCCAGGAGCGTTCTTCGGCCCCGGCAAAGTCGTTGATCTGCACGAAGTTCACCAGGTACGGGTCGGCGCCATCCACATACGGAAACGCGCTGTCGCCGGACATGTGCTGGTAGCCCGCGCTGAGCTTGTGCCCGCTCAAGGCGTAACTCACCAGGCCGTTGAGGGATTTGTTGTCGATCTTGCCGCCACGGGCCTCGCCCTGGTCGTCACTGATGGCAAACCGCAGGTCGGTGCCAAAGGTGCCGGGGCCGAAGGGCTGTGAGGCGATCAACCCGAGAAAGTGCTGGTTGTAGACTTCACCGAGTTGCGCGAAGTGATAGCTGCCAGTGATCTTGTCGGTGAACTTGTAGTCCAGGCCGCCAAAGTCAAAGTGGTCACCCGCCACGGTGCCGGCGAAGCGGCTGTTCTTGTTGTTGAGGGCAATGTCCTCGAAGTCGGTGCTGTCGCGGTCCTTGGCTTTATCCAGACGCCCGCCGGTGAAGGTCAGGTTCTTGATCTCTTTGGAGGTCAGCATGCCGCCTTCAAAGGTCTGCGGCAGGATGCGCCCGTCGTTGGGCTTGAGGATCGGCAGTTCCGGAATCAGGGTGCCGATCTTCAGCTCGCTGGCGGAGATCTTCACTTTGCCGGTCAGGCCGAACTTGGAGTATTCGTCGACGGCTCGTCCATCGTCGGTCGGCAGCAGGCCGGTACCGGTACGGTCCGGGCTCGAGTCGAGCTTGACCCCCAACATGCCCAGCGCATCGACACCGAACCCCACGGTACCGTCGGTGTAGCCTGATTTCAGGTTGAGCATAAAGCCTTGGGCCCACTCGTCACGCTTGGACTGTTGGGCACTGGTACCGTCACGAAAATCGCGATTGAAGTACATGTTGCGGGTTTCGAAAGTGGCCGAGCTGTCTTCGAAGAATGCGGCCTGGCTTAACGGTGAAAAACCGGCAAGGGCGGCAGCGCTGGCAAGCGCAGTGTGGCTGAAACGGGAGAGGCGGGCAGGCGCGATAGCCTGGGTCTGCAGGGACTGCATGGATGACTTACTCCGTTTATTGTTCTTATTTGTCGAAAACGCTTCGAGGCGTTTTTCGTATCGCTGTGTGGCTGCAGCGACGGCAGTCGAAACTGTCCGTGGCTGGACTGTAACGGGCTAACCTTTCGCTAACCTTTCAGCTGACTTTCACGGTTTTCGGGCTTCACAGCGGCGGTTGCGGCTGTAAACTTCGCGCCAGAGAATGGCGTCGACCATCCCGCAATGAGGTAAAGATCCATGCGTGTCCTGCTCGTCGAAGACCATTTGCAGCTCGCCGAAAGTGTTGCCCAGGCGCTCAAGAGCACCGGGCTGACCGTGGACGTTCTGCACGATGGCGTAGCAGCCGACCTGGCGCTGGGCAGCGAGGAATACGCCATGGCGATCCTCGATGTCGGATTGCCGCGCATGGATGGTTTCGAAGTGCTGGCGCGTTTGCGGGCGCGGGGCAAGAACCTGCCGGTGTTGATGTTGACCGCCCGCAGCGACGTCAAGGATCGGGTCCACGGCCTGAACCTCGGCGCCGACGACTACCTGGCCAAGCCGTTCGAACTGACCGAACTCGAAGCCCGGGTCAAAGCCTTGTTGCGCCGCAGTGTGCTGGGCGGTGAGCGCATTCAGCGTTGCGGTGTGCTGGCTTATGACCTGGAAACCCGGCGTTTCACCCTCGGCGAAGAATTGCTGACCCTGACCTCCCGTGAGCAGGCCGTACTCGAAGCCCTGATCGCGCGCCCCGGTCGGGTCATGAGCAAGGAGCAACTGGCATCGCAAGTGTTCGGTCTCGATGAAGAGGCCAGCCCCGATGCCATCGAAATCTACGTGCACCGCCTGCGCAAGAAACTCGACGGCCAGCCGGTCGCCATCGTGACCTTCCGCGGCCTCGGTTATTTGCTGGAAAGCCGCGATGCATAAGCCCAGCAGCCTGCGCTGGCGGTTGCTGTGGAACCTGGCGCTGCTGCTGGTGGTGTTGATGCTGGCCAGTGGGTTGAGCGCCTACTGGAACGGGCGCGAAGCTGCCGACACGGCCTATGACCGGACCCTGCTGGCCTCGGCGCGAACCATCGCCGCCGGCGTGTCCCAGCGCGACGGCACCCTGAGTGCCGACGTGCCCTACGTGGCCCTCGATACGTTTGCCTACGACAGTGCCGGGCGGATTTTCTACCTGGTCAACGACATCAATCAGAAGCTGATTTCCGGGTACGAAAACCTGCCGGCGCCACCGCCGGGAACGCCGCGCACCGATGACTATCCGGCGCTGGCACGTTTCTACAACGCCCAATACCGCGGGCAGAACGTGCGCGTGGTGAGCCTGCTCAAACCCGTGAGCGAGCCGAACATGAACGGCATGGCGGAAATTCGCGTGGCGGAAACCGATGAAGCGCGGGTGAGCATGGCCCGTAGCCTGGCGACAGATACTTTGCTGCGCCTGGGCATGCTGGCGGGTGGGGCCTTGATGTTGGTGTGGTTCGCAGTGAGTGCCGCGTTGCGCCCGCTGGAGCGCTTGCGCACGGCAGTGGAAGAGCGCCAGCCGGACGATCTGCGCCCCTTGCCGCTGGTGGAAGTGCAGCGCGAATTGTGGCCACTGGTGCGCGCGCTCAATCACTTTACCGAGCGCTTGCGCGGGCAGTTCGAGAAGCAGGCGCAATTCATCGCCGATGCCGCCCACGAACTGCGCACGCCGCTGGCGGCGCTCAAGGCGCGCCTGGAGTTGGGCATGCGCTCGGCCGAGCCCGAAACCTGGCGCAGCACGCTGGAAACCGCCGCCCAAGGCACTGATCGCTTGACCCACCTGGCCAATCAGTTGCTTTCCCTGGCACGGGTCGAAAATGGCGCCCGGGCGATTGCCGAGGGCGGCGCGCAGTTACTCGACCTGAGTCAATTGGCCCGGGAGCTGGGCATGGCCATGGCGCCGTTGGCCCACAAGCGTGGTATCGCGCTGGCGCTGGAGGCGGATGAATCGGTCTGGCTGCGGGGCGAGCCGACGTTGTTGAACGAACTGCTGAGCAATCTGGTGGATAACGCACTGGCCCACACGCCGCCGGGGGGCAACGTGATTCTGCGGGTCTCGGCGCCCGCCGTGCTGGAAGTCGAAGATGATGGCCCTGGTATTCCTCTTGAGGAGCGCGATCGGGTGTTCGAGCGTTTTTACCGACGCAATCAGCAAGTGGCCGGTTCCGGATTGGGTTTGGCGATTGTCGGTGAGATCTGCCGCGCACATCTGGCGCAGATCAGCCTGCATGACGGTGAGCGCGCAGGGTTGAAGGTGCGGGTGAGTTTTGTTGCGGGAGAATGAATATTCCCACTGTGGCGAGGGGGCTTGCCCCCGTTCGGCTGCGCAGCAGTCGTAAATCCTGACTATGCGGTGTGCCTGGCTTACACGGTCGCAGGTTTTGGGGCAGCTTCGCAGCCCAACGGGGGCAAGCCCCCTCGCCACATTGATCAGTAAAACATCGTGCGCGTTTCTTCCAGATCGGCGCACATCGCCTTGTCGTCAAAGTCGATTCCGAGTGCCTTGTAGGCCGGTACAATCAACGCGTCGGCACGGGCGAGCGGGTGAACGGTTTCCTGCAGGCAATACAGGCTGGCCACCTGCACCAGATCCACATAGTCGACCTGCGCGGACTGGCGCTTGAAGTTCAGGTATAACCGCGGCACTTGCACCAGCATGTCGGGAAAATCCCAGACCTTGAGCAGTTTTTCGCCGATCAGCGGATGAATCCGGTCGATCACATGGTTGAGGCTGACCGGGTCGGACAGCAGCTCATAGTGATCTTCGGCGTACGTCAGGATCGGCAGCACGCCGATCTGGTGCACCAGCCCGCCAAGTGCCGCCTGATCGGGCTTGAGTCGGGTGTAGCGGCGGCACAAGGCGTAGCTGACGCCGGCGATTTCCAGGCTTTTACGCCAGACATCGCGCATCTTCTGCTCCACCACGTCAGAGCGGGCATGGAAAATCTGCTCCATGACCAGGCCGATCGCCAGGTTACAGCTGTAGTTGATACCCAGGCGGGTGATCGCGGTATGCAGGTCGGTCACTTCCTGGGCCGCGCGCAACAGTGGGCTGTTGACCACTTTGATCAGGCGTGCTGACAGCGCGGTATCACGGCCGATCACTTTGCTCAGGGTACTGACGCTGACTTCCGGGTTTTCCGCGGCCTTGCGAATCTGCAGGGCCACTTCCGGTAACGTTGGCAGAACCAGGTCATCGTTATTGATGGCCTCAACCAAATCCTGTTGGACCTTTTCCGCCAGCTTGCTCATTTAGTCTCTCTAGGTGTCGCGCCAAGTGCTGCCGTTATTGCTGGATTTCGCGGTCGCGGTCCAGTTCATAAGGCAGGTCGAGCAGCTGCAAGGACGGCCCTTCGAGGGCGCCCAGGTGGATGTCTCCACCTTCTGCTGCTTCGGCTTGCAACACAGCCAGGAGTTCAATGTTCTGTCCGGCGCGGGCAGCCAGCACCACTTCACCGATGGAGCTGCCGTGGGTCGGGGAAAACAGCGGGGTACCCGGTTCAGGCAATTCGCCAGCAGCCAGCTGCAGGCGATACAGGCGGCGCTTGAGTTTGCCCAGGTACTGCATCCGCGCAACGATTTCCTGCCCGGTGTAGCAACCTTTCTTGAAGCTCACGCCGCCGACCGCTTGCAGGTTGAGCATCTGCGGGATGAACAGCTCGCGGGTGCCGGGCAAGACCTGGCCGATCCCTGCGCGGACCTGGCCCAGCAGCCATTGATTCAGATCGCCCTCGCTCAGCACAGCCGATAGCTTGCCTTTGACCGCATCGGCTTGACCGGCGGCGACCCACAGTTCTGCGCGTTCAGGCGAGACACGGATGGCGATCAGCCCGTCGTTGCGCACGACGCTGTCGGTTTCTGCCGACAGGTCCAGGCCGAGGCTGACCAGTGCGGCGTCGCCATGGTCAACGCCGAAGCGGATCCAGGCGGCACTTTCGTCGGTCAGTTTCGACTTGGAAAACACCGCGTATTTTTTCAGGTCCGCCAGTTGCGGTTCGAGCAATTCGGTGGCCATGGCCAGGACCACGCCGTCACCCTCGAGCAGGATGCGGAAACTCGATTGCATCCGGCCTTTTTGCGTGCAACGCGCACCGAGGCTGGCCCGGGAATCGCTCAGGTAGTTGAGGTTGCAGGTCAATTGGCCTTGCAGGAATTTGCTGGCGTCCGCGCCGCGGACCGCGAGAACACCCTCATGAGAAAGGGTGCAGAAAAAAGCAGAATCGGCCATGGGTCATCGCAGGGTAAAAAGTCTGGTGGACATCATAAGGGGCCGCCTGCGAAATGGGTAGTTAACAAAGGCTCGCAATGCCCGACCAAAGCCGACTGTTCGACCGGGCGCGGGCCTGTATACTTGCGGCCTATTTGAGGAGCGCTCCATGGTCGAAGATGTTGAACTGAACCGCCTCTTTTGGCACAGCCGCCGTGGCATGCTTGAGCTTGACGTGTTGCTGGTACCGTTCACGAAAGAGGTTTACGCAACGCTCAACGAAGTGGATCGCGCGTTGTACGTCCGACTGCTGACGAGTGAGGACCAGGACATGTTCGGCTGGTTCATGGAACGCAGCGAATCGGAAGATCCCGAGCTGCAACGCATGGTTCGCATGATCCTGGATCGTGTCCAGCCCAAGTAACGGCTTCGAATGCCGCTGGCATGCCTCACGGCAGTTGCTGGCGGCGTATCTTCTGGCCCAGCTGTTCGCGTTGGGTTCTTTGTTTTTACTGTCGATTCCGGTCTGGGCCAGCGCGCTCGGCGTCCTGCTGTGCGTGGTTCATGGAGTCTGGCTGTTGCCCCGGCAAATCCTGCTGACCCACCCTCAGGCATTTTGCGGTTTGCGGCGTGATGCCGATGGCTGGCAGTTGTGGAGTCGGGCCAGGGGTTGGCAGCCCGTGCAACTGAGGCCGGACAGCCTGGCGCTGCCGTTGGTGGTGGTACTGCGTTTCCGACTGCGTGGCGAGCGCCGGGTCAGGGCCATTTGCGTGCCCCGGGATGCGCAGGCGGCGGATGTGCACCGACGCCTGCGGGTCCGGCTCAAATTCAGCCGACGTAGGTGGGCGGCACCAGAATAGTGTCCAGCGCGACCGGTAACATGTCCGGGTAATCGAGGGTGTAATGCAGGCCGCGGCTTTCCTTGCGCTCCATGGCTGACAGGATCATCAGCTCGGCCACTTGGGCCAGGTTGCGCAGCTCGATCAAATCCCGGCTGACCTTGTAGTTGCTGTAGAACTCGTCGATTTCATCCAGCAACAGTTGCACGCGGTGTTGTGCCCGTTGCAGACGCTTGTTGGTCCGCACGATGCCAACGTAGTCCCACATGAATCGCCGCAGTTCATCCCAGTTGTGCGCAATGATCACGTCTTCATCGGAATCGGTGACCTGGCTCGCATCCCAGACGGGAAGGGGGGCCGGCATCGGCACTCGGGGCAACTGTTCAAGGATGTCTGCCGCCGCCGAGCGTGCATAGACGAAACATTCCAGCAGCGAGTTGCTGGCCATGCGGTTGGCGCCGTGCAGGCCGGTGAAGCTGGTTTCGCCGATGGCATACAACCCCGGCACATCGGTACGACCCTGTTGATCGACCATCACGCCGCCGCAGGTATAGTGCGCCGCCGGGACCACCGGAATCGGTTGTTTGGTGATGTCGATGGAAAATTCCAGGCAGCGTTCGTACACCGTCGGGAAGTGCGTCTTGATGAAGGCTTCGGGCTTGTGGCTGATGTCCAGATAGACGCAATCGACACCCAGTCGCTTCATTTCATGGTCGATCGCCCGGGCGACGATGTCCCGTGGCGCCAGCTCGGCCCGTGGGTCGAAGCGCGGCATGAAGCGCTCGCCGTTGGGCAGCTTCAGGTGGGCACCTTCGCCTCGCAGGGCTTCGGTGACCAGGAAGCTCTTGGCTTGTGGGTGATACAGGCAAGTAGGGTGGAACTGGTTGAATTCCAGGTTCGCCACCCGGCAGCCCGAGCGCCAGGCCATGGCGATGCCATCGCCGCAGGCGCCGTCAGGGTTGCTGGTGTAGAGGTAAACCTTGGCTGCCCCACCGGAGGCGAGGATCACAAAACGGGCGCCATAGGTGTCGACTTCGCCGGTGCCGCGATTGAGCACATAAGCGCCGAGGCAGCGATCGCCTTCGAGTCCCAGGCGTTTTTCGGTAATCAGGTCAACCGCAACCCGCTGCTCCAGCAGTTCGATGTTCGGTCGTTTCCGGGCCTGGTCGAGCAGGGTGGTGAAAATGGCAGCGCCAGTGGCATCGGCGGCATGGATGATGCGCCGATGGCTGTGACCGCCCTCGCGGGTGAGGTGGAACTCGAACCCGCCGTCTTCGTTACTCGACTGTTCATCGCGGGTAAAGGGCACGCCCTGGTCGATCAGCCATTGAATCGCTTCCCTGCTGTGCTCGACGGTAAAACGCACGGCGTCCTCATGGCACAGGCCGCCGCCGGCATTGAGGGTGTCATCGACATGGGATTCAACGGTATCGGTGTCGTCCAGTACGGCCGCAACGCCGCCTTGGGCCCAGAAAGTCGAGCCATTGGCGAGGTTGCCCTTGCTCAGAACGGCAATGCGCAAATGACCGGGCAAGGTCAGCGCAAGGCTCAAGCCGGCAGCACCGCTGCCAATTACCAGAACATCGTGTTGAAACTGTTGGCTCATTTCAGGATTCCGCTCAAAGCGACCCGGGTCGGGGTTGGCGCAGCTGGACTGTCGAGTCGATGCAGCCGCACAGCCCACTAGTATATAGAGGGGGGGAGCGGCACAATACCCGAGCTAGCATGGCATTGTGAAACTACCGTGACCCAAAACATCGGTCACTTCGTCGGATGTTTTTCTGCCCGTTGGGCGCGAGAATGACTGTATCGCCGATTTAACAGTCTTTTTCCCTTCACGGTTGCACAATGTCGGGTTGGCACGGCTATAAATATTTGGAACTTTTGCCAAAGGGCCAAGATCAATAGAAGGTTGCCTGAAACAAGGGACAGTGTCGGTTTCAGTGCGGGATTGCAGTTCGATCCTTGCTGAAGAATCCGATGACAAGATTATCCGCGCAGCCGGGTCAACTCGTGCTGCGCTTTTCGTGCGTGCCAAATCAGAGCCCGCAGGAAACTTGCCTGGAGGGGGAGAACTTTTGCGAAAAGCACGAGTCTATGTTTGCAAGTCTGGTGGTTTACTTCTGCAAGCCTCCTCCGAGCTCATCGAGGAGTGTTCATGCTAACCCAGGAAGAGGATCAGCAACTGGTCGAACGCGTTCAGCGCGGCGACAAGCGTGCTTTCGATCTGCTAGTGCTGAAATACCAGCACAAAATTCTCGGGTTGATCGTGCGTTTTGTGCACGACACCCATGAAGCCCAGGATGTGGCACAAGAAGCCTTTATCAAGGCATACCGTGCACTTGGAAATTTTCGCGGAGACAGCGCGTTTTATACGTGGCTTTACCGCATCGCCATCAACACGGCGAAAAACTATCTGGTTTCACGCGGCCGTCGGCCGCCGGATAGCGATGTCAGTTCCGAGGATGCAGAGTTCTACGATGGCGATCATGGCCTCAAGGATCTCGAGTCGCCAGAGCGGGCCTTGCTGCGGGATGAGATCGAAGGCACCGTCCATCGAACCATTCAGCAACTGCCGGAAGATTTGCGTACGGCTTTAACTTTACGTGAGTTTGATGGTCTGAGTTACGAGGACATTGCGAGCGTCATGCAATGTCCGGTAGGCACCGTGCGCTCCCGGATCTTCCGCGCCCGGGAGGCCATCGACAAAGCCCTGCAGCCATTGTTGCAGGAAAACTAAAGACAGCGGCGACAGCCAAGAGAGGAACGCCATGAGTCGTGAAGCCCTGCAGGAATCGCTGTCCGCAGTGATGGATAACGAAGCGGACGAATTGGAATTGCGTCGGGTATTGAATGCCTGTGACGATGTTGAAACCCGTGATACCTGGGCTCGTTATCAGATCGCTCGGGCAGTGATGCACAAGGATCTGCTGCTTCCACGCCTGGACATCGCCGCAGCTGTTTCTGCTGCCCTGGCTGACGAAGCCGTACCGGCAAAAGCCTCCCGTGGTCCATGGCGCAGCCTGGGTCGTCTGGCGGTCGCAGCTTCCGTGACCCTGGCGGTGCTGGCCGGTGTACGTCTGTACAACCAGGATGAGATCGCCGGCGTCGAATTGGCCCAGCAATCCACTCAGCCCGGACTGGCCGTTCCTCAAGTAAAAGGCCCAGCCGTTCTGGCAGGCTACAATGAGAGTTCGGATGCTACTGGCCCAATGGCCAACGGCGTATTGCAAGGTCAGCCAGGCTGGCACGATCAGCGTTTGCCAGGTTACTTGCGCCAACACGCACAACAGGCTGCACTGAAAGGCACTGAGAGCGCTCTGCCGTACGCTCGTGCCGCAAGCCTGGAAAACCGTTAAGGAGGATCATGCGCGCCATACCTCTACTTTCGCTTCTGCTCTGCGGCTGGTTCATTGTTCCAGCCCAAGCCGATGAAGCCCAGGACTGGTTGACCCGCCTGGGCCAGGCAGAGCAACAGCAAAGCTTTCAGGGTACTTTCGTCTACGAGCGTAACGGTAGTTTTTCTACCCATAACATCTGGCACCGCGTCCAGGATGGAAAGGTCCGCGAGCGATTGATCCAGCTCGACGGTTCCGCTCAGGAAGTCGTTCGCATTGATGGGCAAACCCAATGCGTCAGCGGCACACTGATAGCAGGGCTTGGGGACTCCCCGAACTCCGCTGCCCGTGCACTCGATCCTCAAAAGCTCAAGAATTGGTATGACCTCGCCGTCATCGGCAAGTCGCGTGTCGCCGGGCGTCCGGCGGTGATCGTATCGCTGACACCCCGCGATCAGCATCGCTACGGTTTTGAACTGCATCTGGACAAAGAGACCGGCCTGCCTCTGAAGTCCTTGCTACTGGACGACAAGGGGCGGTTGTTGGAGCGCTTCCAGTTCACGCAACTGGATACCGCCGACGTTCCTTCCGAAAAAGACCTGCAGGCCAGTAATGATTGCAAGCCGGTCAACCTCGAGAGTGACAAGGCTTCTGCCGTCAAGTCTGCTCAGGTCTGGCGTTCCGACTGGTTGCCGCCCGGCTTCGAGCTGACCAGCAGCACCGCTCGCAAGGATCCGGAGACCAAGACCCAGGTCAACAGCCTGATGTATGACGATGGCCTGACGCGCTTTTCGGTATTCCTCGAACCGTTGAATGGTGCAACAGTCACCGACACCCGTACTCAGTTGGGCCCGACTGTTGCGGTTTCCAGGCGCCTGGCCACGACACAGGGCGACATGATGGTGACCGTCGTCGGCGAGATACCGGTCGGTACTGCTGAGCGGATAGCGCTTTCGATGCGCACTGATGCCGCTGCAACCAAGCAGTGAGCTGAATTCGAAATGTTTCGTGAGCATTTCAATTTGCAAAAATCCCGTAAATTTCTTATAGGTCAGAGCCCCTCGGCTCTGGCCTTGTTTGTTGTTCCCGGAACAAAAATACCGGCGTATTGTTCCCGGTGTTCCTTGCTCCATATCGCTTAACCATGCTCGTCGTAACGGGAGCCGTATGTCGATACCTCGCTTGAAGTCCTACTTTTCCATTTTTGCCACCGTGCTGGTGCTCGGTCAGGCGGTCACCGCCCAAGCGGTCGAACTGCCTGACTTTACGCAACTGGTCGAACAGGCCTCGCCTGCGGTCGTGAACATCAGTACCACGCAAAAGCTGCCGGATCGCAAAGTCAGCCAGCAAATGCCCGACCTCGAAGGCTTGCCGCCAATGCTGCGCGAATTCTTCGAGCGGGGCATGCCGCCACAATCGCGCTCACCGCGTGACCGTCAGCGCGAGGCAACCTCCCTGGGCTCAGGTTTCATCATCTCTACCGATGGCTATATCCTGACCAACAACCACGTGATCGCCGATGCTGACGAGATCCTCGTCCGCCTGGCTGATCGCAGCGAAATGAAAGCCAAGCTGATCGGTACCGATCCTCGTTCCGACGTGGCGCTGCTGAAAATCGAAGGCAAGGATCTGCCGGTGCTCAAGCTCGGTAAATCCCAGGACCTGAAAGCCGGCCAATGGGTTGTCGCGATCGGCTCGCCATTCGGCTTTGACCACACAGTGACCCAAGGCATCGTCAGCGCCGTCGGTCGCAGCCTGCCGAACGAAAACTATGTGCCGTTCATCCAGACCGACGTGCCGATCAACCCGGGTAACTCCGGTGGCCCGCTGTTCAACCTGAACGGTGAGGTGGTCGGGATCAACTCGCAGATCTATACCCGCTCCGGTGGCTTCATGGGCGTGTCGTTTGCAATCCCGATCGACGTGGCCATGGATGTTTCCAATCAGCTGAAATCCGGTGGCAAGGTCAGCCGTGGCTGGCTGGGTGTCGTGATTCAGGAAGTGAGCAAGGACCTGGCCGAGTCGTTCGGTCTGGAGAAGCCGGCCGGTGCGCTGGTTGCCCAAATCCAGGATGATGGTCCGGCTGCCAAGGGTGGCTTGCAAGTGGGCGACGTGATCCTGAGCATGAACGGTCAGCCAATCGTTATGTCGGCCGACTTGCCGCACCTCGTTGGCGCGTTGAAGGCTGGTGCAAAAGCCAATCTGGAAGTGATCCGTGACGGCAAGCGCAAGAATGTCGAACTGACCGTCGGTGCAATTCCGGAAGAAGGCAAGGAGATGGGTGCCGAGCCAAAATCCAGCATCGAGCGCAGCAGCAATCGTCTCGGTGTTTCCGTGGTCGAGCTGACTGACGACCAGAAGAAAACCTACGACCTCAAGGGTGGTGTGGTGATCAAGGAAGTGCAGGACGGTCCTGCCGCTCTGATCGGCTTGCAGCCGGGTGATGTGATCACCCACCTGAACAACCAGGCCATCGGTTCCACCAAGGAGTTCGCGGACATCGCCAAGGCGCTGCCAAAGAACCGCTCGGTGTCGATGCGGGTACTGCGTCAGGGTCGTGCGAGCTTCATCACCTTCAAGCTGGCTGAATAACCCGGTTGTTGGTTGAATAAAAAACCGCCTCGAAAGAGGCGGTTTTTTTGTGTCCGGACTTCTTGCCTCCAGGGCGTCAGCCCATCATGTCCTTGATCATGCGCTCCTGTTCCATCAGCTCGCGTTGCCGTGCATCGATCCGCGAAGACAGCGGGAAGTTGCTGCCAGCCTTGCGTTTGGCGAAGTCCAGTTGCTGAATGGCCTGTTTGTAGTCCCCGACCAGCGCAAAGTATTCGGCGCGAGCCTGATGCAGGCCGATGATATTGCCCGACAGGCCGCGCGTCTCGGCAACCTGATACCACACGTCCGGATCATCCGGGCGCGACTTGAGCAGGCCTTCGAGGGCTTTCTCCGCATCCGCAGTACGGTTCTGCTTCAGCAGCAGGTCGACGCGCACCTGGTTCAGCGGATAGTTGCCAGGATACTGGGCCATCAACCGGTCAACCCGGGACTGGGCGTCCGCCAGGCGATTGTTGGTGATGTCCAGGTCAACCTGAGCCAGGTTGTAGATGATTTCGTTGGGTGACTTGGCCAGCAACAGCTTGAGGTTTTCCCGTGCTTCGTTCAGTTGACCGCCCTTGATCTGGGCAATTGCCAGGCCGTAGCGCGCCACGTCGTTTTTCGGGTTTTCGTCGAGCAGGGCACGGAAGCGCTTGGCACCGAGCCCCGGGGTTTCTTCATAGATCAACTGGACGCGCGCGCGGATCAGTTGATAACGCATGCTGTCTTCGATACCGCCCTGTGGTGCCAGTTCGGCGCGGTTGCGGGTGTCGGCGATACGCGATTCGGTCACCGGGTGCGTCAGCAGGAATTCCGGTGGCTTGGCATCGTAGCGGTACTGCCGCCCCAGGCGCTCGAACATGGTGGGCATCGACCGGGGGTCATAACCGGCCTTTTCCAGATTGAGAATGCCGATGCGGTCGGCTTCCTGTTCGTTCTGGCGGGAGAACCGCCGTTGTTCCTGAATGGCCGCTGCCTGTGTACCGGCAATGGCAGCGATCCCGGCGTCACCGGCGCCCGCGGCTGCGATCACGATGCCGGCCAGCAATGCGGCCATCATGGGTACTTGCATGCGTTGTTGCGCTTCGATGCCCCGGGCAAAGTGGCGCTGCGACAAGTGAGCCAATTCGTGCGCCAGTACCGAAGCGTATTCGCCTTCGGTCTGGGCGTTGAGGAACAAACCTCCGTTCACCCCGACGATCCCGCCCGGCGCCGCAAAGGCGTTGAGCTGCGGGCTGTTGATCAGGATGAATTCCAGGCGCCGGTCAGTGACCTGGCTGGTCTCGACCAGTCGGTAAACGCTGGATTCCACATAATCCTTGAGCTGCGGATCGTTGAGCTGCGAAACCTGACTGCGCAACATGGCCAGCCAGGCGCGGCCGAGCTGGTATTCCTGTTGCGGTGAGACAATGGCAGAACTGGCGTCGCCGAGTGACGGCAGGTCGTCGGCGAAGCCCGGTGAGGCGAGCAGGCAAGCGAGCGTCAGCAGGGTAGGGCGCAAAAATGTCATGCACAAAGCCTTAGTCGACAAAGACCTTACTGTAGCCGGACACCGACGTTGCGACCAGATATTCTAGGCAACTCAACCACCTGACCCGGAGTGATGCAATGACCGACGCTTTAGAGCATGACGTTGAACTGGACGCCAGTGGCCTGAATTGCCCGTTGCCGTTGCTCAAGGCCAAGATGGAGCTCAACCGGCTGGCCAGTGGTGCGGTACTCAAGGTCATCGCCACCGATGCGGGTTCGCAGCGCGACTTTCGCACCTTTGCCCGATTGGCCGGTCATACCCTGCTTCGTGAAGAAGATGACGCGGGTGTTTACCGCTACTGGTTGAAAAAAGCCTGAAATCGGCTGTGTTTGCTCCTAAGGATTATTGATGTTCAAAGTGTTACGCGACTGGATCCAGCGCTATTTTTCCGATGAAGAAGCGGTGGTGCTGGCTGTCCTGCTGATTCTTGCGTTCACCGCCGTGCTGACCCTGGGCGGTATGCTGGCGCCGGTGCTCGCCGGCATGGTGCTGGCGTACCTGATGCAGGGGCTGGTGGTGACCCTCGAGCGCCTGCGGGTGCCAGGTGGGGTCGCGGTGGGGCTGGTCTTTGCGTTGTTCATGGGGCTGTTGCTGGTGTTTATCGTGGTGGTCGTGCCATTGCTATGGCACCAACTGATCACGTTGTTCAACGAGTTGCCCGGCATGCTTGCCAAATGGCAGTCGCTGTTGCTGTTGCTGCCCGAGCGCTATCCGCACCTGGTATCCGACGAGCAGGTGCTGCGGGCCATCGAAGTGGCGCGGGGCGAAATCGGCAAGTTTGGTCAGTGGGCACTGACGTTCTCGCTGTCGAGCCTGCCGTTGCTGGTGAACATCATGATCTACCTGGTGCTGGTGCCGATCCTGGTGTTTTTCTTCCTCAAGGACCGGACCATGATCGGCCAGTGGGTGCGCGGCTACCTGCCCCGTGAGCGGGCGTTGATCACCCGGGTCGCCCATGAAATGAACCGGCAGATCGCCAACTACATTCGCGGCAAGGTCATCGAAATCTTCATTTGTGGCGGCGTGACCTACATCGCCTTTGTTGTTCTTGAGCTCAATTACGCGGCGCTGCTGGCTTTGCTGGTGGGGATTTCGGTGGTTGTGCCTTATGTCGGCGCCGTGGTGGTAACCGTGCCCGTGTTTCTGATTGCGCTGTTCCAGTGGGGCTGGAGCGATCAATTCATTTACTTGATGGCAGTCTACGGGGTCATTCAGACGCTGGATGGCAACGTGCTGGTGCCATTGCTGTTCTCGGAGGCGGTCAACCTGCACCCGGTGGCGATCATCTGCGCAGTGCTGTTGTTTGGTGGGTTGTGGGGATTCTGGGGGGTGTTCTTCGCGATTCCCCTGGCGACGCTGTTCAAGGCCGTGCTGGACGCTTGGCCGCGCAAAGAGCCGGAGGTATCACCGCTGCTATAAGTCGGTGGAGATAAAAAATCGCAGCTCATGGCTGCGATTTTTTTTGAGGTATTCAGGCCTTGTTCAGTGCCTGAGCGGCAGCCAAAACGGCATCAACATGCCCCGGCACCTTCACGCCGCGCCATTCCTGGCGCAGTACGCCGTTGGCGTCGATCAGGAACGTGCTGCGATCCACGCCCATGTATTCCTTGCCGTAGAGCTTTTTCAGCTTGATCACGTCGAACAGCTGGCAGATGGCTTCATCCTTGTCGCTGATCAGCTCAAAGGGGAATTCCTGTTTGCACTTGAAGTTCTCGTGGGATTTCAGGCTGTCGCGAGACACACCGAACACTTCGGTGTTGGCGGCCTTGAACGCAGCGTACTGATCACGAAAACCCTGTCCTTCGGTCGTGCAGCCAGGGGTGCTGTCCTTGGGGTAGAAGTAGATCACCACTTGCTTGCCCTTCAGGCCCGCGAGGTTGACGGTCTGCCCGCTGGTGGCGGGGGCTTCGAAATCGGCAACCGGTTGGTCGATGGCAACGGCCATGAAAGCTTCCTTACATTGGGTTCTGTGGGCGCCAGGGTTCGATCAGGGCATCGAGGTTCAGCGCGTCGGCAAAATCCAGGAACTGATCGCGCAGCCAGCTAATTTGCACGCCGGCCGGCAAGGTCACGGTAAACGTGGCGTTGAGCATGGTGCCGCCGGTCTGCGGAGCCTGATAGGTGTCGCAGGTCAGGTTTTCCAGCTCGACATTGTGGTCCATGAAGAACTGGCACAGTTCGTTGATGATGTCCGAGCGGTAGGCCGAGCTGACATAAGCGACGTACGGCAGGGCCTGGGGGCGGTTTTCCAGGGCCGCGCTGCGCACCACGTTGACCGTGAACGCATGCCGCTTGGCCAATACAGGCAGGCTGCCTTCCAGGCGTGCCAAGGCATCCCAGCTACCGGAGATTTCCAGCACCAGGGCACTGCATTCGCCGTGGCGGGTCAGGCGAGAGGTGACAACGGCGCAGCGGTTTTCATGGCTGGCGCGGCACAGGACGTTGGTCAGCTCCATGGGGTTGGCGCCGAGGGCACTGATAACAAGGAATTGTTCGCGAACTGTGGGGGTGGACATGCAGCATTCCTAAAGCGATGAGCGGTCGGTACGTCCAGAGGGCGTTTTGTCGGGAGCGAGCCTGCGGATGCGAATTCAGAAAACCCCAAACGACAGGTTGCGACGGTGCTCCGGCAGGGCGGGAGCGAGAGGCGGCAACGCTGGATCAGGGCTTGTGATGCCGAAAATGGAGGCTGAAACCCGACGCACGAGCTTGTCTGTACCGATCAAAGTCTGAAGGGTAGCGAAAACCGGCGCCAAGGGGAATGGCGGCAGCACAGTACTTCGCTTGTGCAAGCATCTTGGCGCCAGTACCATTACGGCTCTCTTTTTCCGGCAGGAGCGGTTTCATGATTGCGGGCAGTATGGTGGCACTGGTCACACCCATGGATGCACAGGGGCGTCTTGACTGGGACAGCCTCAGCAAACTCGTGGACTTCCACCTTGAAAACGGCACCCATGCCATTGTCGCCGTCGGTACCACCGGCGAATCGGCAACCCTCGACGTCAACGAGCACATCGAAGTCATCCGTGCCGTGGTCAAGCAGGTCAACGGTCGTATTCCGGTGATCGCCGGTACCGGCGCCAATTCGACCCGCGAAGCCGTCGAATTGACCCGAAATGCCAAGGAAGCCGGCGCCGATGCCTGCCTGCTGGTCGTGCCGTACTACAACAAGCCGACCCAGGAAGGCCTGTACCTGCACTTCAAGCACATCGCCGAATCGGTCGACATCCCGCAGATTCTCTATAACGTTCCCGGCCGCACCTCCTGCGACATGCAGGCCGAAACCGTGATCCGCCTGTCCACCGTGCCGAACATCATCGGTATCAAGGAAGCGACCGGCGACCTCAAGCGCGCCAAGGCCATCCTCGACGGTGTAAGCAAGGACTTCATCGTCCTTTCCGGCGATGATCCGACCGCGGTCGAGCTGATCCTGATGGGCGGCAAGGGCAACATCTCCGTGACCGCCAACGTCGCGCCGCGTGAAATGGCCGATCTGTGCGAGGCTGCCCTCAAGGGGGATGCCGAGACTGCACGGGCAATCAACGAAAAACTGATGCCGCTGCACAAGGACCTGTTCATCGAAGCCAACCCGATTCCGGTGAAGTGGGCTTTGGTTGAAATGGGACTGATGCACGAAGGCATTCGCCTGCCGTTGACCTGGCTGAGCACACCTTGTCACGAAACGCTGCGCACGGCCCTGCGCCAGTGCGGCGTCCTGGTTTAATTGAGGAAGTACAACGCATGAAGCGAATGGCCGGACTTTCCGCACTTGCCTTGATTATCTCCAGCACCAGTGGCTGTGGATGGGTCTGGGGCCCGGAAGGTTATTTCCGTGACCGTGGTAGCGATTACCTGGAAGCGCAACAGACTGCACCGATGCAAATACCGCAGGATGTCCGTACCGCCAAGCGTCTGGATCCGCTGTTGCCGATCCCGCGCAACGTGGCCGATGACACCGCCAAGGGCGAATACATCGTTCCTCGGCCGCAGCCGCTGACCGCGGGTGCCGACGCCAGTGCCTACTCCCTGCAGAAGAGCGGCGGCTCCAGCTCCATCCTGGCGCAGAATCCGCCGGCTGAAGTCTGGCCCGTGGCCGTTCAGTTCTTCCAGGACAACGGTTTCCGTCTGGATGAACAGCGTCCGCAAACCGGCGAATTCACCACGACCTGGCAGCATTCCGATGAACTGTCCGCGGCCATGGCCAAGCGCCTGAGCGCGGCCGGTGTCAGCACGGACAGCGAAACCCGCGTGCGGGTGCGCATTGAGCCGGGCGTGCAGCGCAACACCAGTGAAGTCTACGTGGTCAGCGCCGAGCGTCCTGCCGGCAGCACCGCCGACGTGGCCTTCACCAACCGTTCGGTCAATACTGGCCTGGACGCGGCACTGGTCGACGACATGCTCGCGAGCATGAGCCGTATCTCCGAGAAGGGCGGTTCGGTTTCCATGCTGGCTTCGCGTGATTTCGACGCGCCAAGTCGTGTCAGTCTGAGTGAGGACGGCAGCGGCAACCCTGTGCTGAACGTCGGCACCGACCTGGATCGCGCCTGGTCGAGCGTCGGTCGTGCGCTGGAGCAAGGCGAATGGCGTGTTGAAGACATCAACCGCAGCCTGGGCCTGTACTACATCAACCTGGCCGAAAAAGCCGAGAGCAAAGACGACAAGCCAGGCTTCTTCAGCAGCCTGTTCGGCAGTGCGCCGAGCAAGGAAGAGCTTGAGGCTCGCGCCGAGCGTTATCAGGTTCGCCTGAGCAAGGTTGGCGAGAACGTCCAGGTCACCGTCGAGAAAAACATCAACACCGTGGCGCCGGCAGATGTGGCGCGTAAAGTGTTGAGCAAGATTCAGGACAACCTGGGCTGATCCTATGCGTTTTGCCGTTCTCGGCAGCGGTAGTCAAGGGAACGGCACGCTGATAGCCAGTGCTGATACGTACGTATTGGTGGATTGTGGTTTTTCCCTGCGGGAAACCGAAAAACGCCTGCTGCGCCTGGGTGTGAACCCTGCGCAGCTGAGCGCGATACTCGTGACCCACGAACATGCCGACCACGTGCATGGCGTGGGTTTGCTGTCTCGGCGCTACAATCTGCCTGTCTACCTCAGTCGCGGGACCTTGCGCGGGATGCGCAAACCGATGGAACCCGCAGGCTTTCTGGCCGGCGGCGAGCAGCTGCAAATCGGCGACTTGAGCATCGGTGTCATTGCCGTGGCCCACGATGCACAAGAGCCGACGCAATATGTGTTCAGTGACGGTATACGGCGCTTCGGCCTGTTGACCGACCTGGGGTCGTATTGTGACAAGGTGCTGGACGGCTATCGGGACCTCGATGCGTTGATGATCGAGTCCAATCACTGTCGTGACATGCTGGCTCGCGGTCATTACCCGTACTTTCTCAAGCAGCGGGTGGGCGGTGAGCTGGGGCATTTGAATAACCACCAGGCGGCATTCCTGGTGGCTGAGCTGGGCTGGAAAGACCTGCAACACCTGGTCCTGGCCCATCTGAGCAGCAAGAACAACCTGCCGCGGCTGGCCCGGCAATGTTTTGTCGACACCCTCGGGTGCGACCCGGACTGGCTGCAACTGGCCGATCAAGATTCAGGGCTCGACTGGCGTCACATCGCCTAGCCCATCTACTTAGCAAGCGGAGCCCATCATGGAAAAACGTGAAGAACTCTACCGCGGCAAAGCGAAGTCGGTTTACAAGACCGACGACGCTAACCGTTTGATCCTGCTGTTTCGCAACGACACCTCGGCGTTCGATGGCAAGCGTATCGAACAGCTCGACCGCAAAGGCATGGTGAACAACAAGTTCAATGCCTTCATCATGCAGAAGCTCGAAGCTGCTGGCGTGCCGACCCAATTCGATAAATTGCTGGGCGACAATGAATGCCTGGTGAAGAAGCTCGACATGATCCCGGTCGAGTGCGTCGTGCGTAACTACGCCGCCGGCAGCCTGGTCAAGCGTCTGGGTGTCGAAGAGGGTATGAAGCTCAACCCTTACACCTTCGAGCTGTTCCTGAAGGACGACGCCAAGGGCGACCCGTTCATCAACGAATCCCACGTCGTTGCCTTTGGTTGGGGCACCGCCGAGCAACTGGTTCGCATGAAAGAGCTGTCGCTCAAGGTCAATGAAGTCCTGAGCAAGCTGTTCGACGACGCCGGCCTGCTGCTGGTCGACTTCAAGCTGGAATTCGGCGTGTTCCACGATGGCTCCATCGTGCTGGGCGACGAATTCAGCCCGGACGGCTGCCGTCTGTGGGACAAGGCCACCGGCAAGAAAATGGACAAGGACCGCTTCCGTCAGGGCCTCGGTGACGTCATCGAAGCCTATGAAGAAGTCGCCAATCGTCTGGGTGTACCGCTTTAACCGACGCAAGCATCTGAAAGCACAGAAATATTTCGCTTAGGGGGTTCGCTTCCTGCGAAAGTGTTGTTATGATGCGCGCCGTTGGAGAGATGCCAGAGTGGCCGAATGGGACGGATTCGAAATCCGTTGTACCTTCACCGGTACCTAGGGTTCGAATCCCTATCTCTCCGCCATTATTGAATAAGACTAAGCCCCTGAAATGGTTAAACATTTCAGGGGCTTTTTCGTTTCTGTCGTATCGATCGGGGCATTTGGTGTCCTGCATGCCGCGCTAGTCCGTTCCAGTTCTCCGGCGTTTTCCGCGAGATACCCGTCATGCTCTCGGGATTCCTGGGTATCCATATGCCGTAGTGTTTTCTCGCCGTCGTTGTGCCTGCATGTCCAGGCGGTGTGATTTGGGTTCTGCGCTGTCCCGATGCTTTATATAGGTGCTGGAGGTTTTCATGGTGGCAACCCGGGCGCTTTGGTAAGGAAGAAGAATTTTCAGGTGGGGGGGTTGACCACGTATTTTAATACTGTACTATTCGCCTCCCGCTAACGAGCAGTTTGAAGTTGCTCTTGGTTTAAGTAGTTGATTTTGTTGAAAAATCAGAAACTTTTAAGGTTGCAAATTGAAAAGATGCGCTGTAAGATGCGCACCTCGGTTGAGACGAAAGATCTTAACCAACCGCTCTTTAACAACTGAATCAAGCAATTCGTGTGGGTACTTGTGGGGTCAGACTGCTAGTCAACAGATTATCAGCATCACAAGTTACTCCGCGAGAAATCAAAGATGTAACCAACGATTGCTGAGCCAAGTTTAGGGTTTTCTCAAAACCCAAAGATGTTTGAACTGAAGAGT
>NZ_JAHBDI010000037.1:0-35556 GCF_019956275.1 Pseudomonas sp. GL-RE-26 | reverse complement strand
GTCGAACCCCATGCCCCTCCCCACCCACGTACGCATTGTCGAAGTCGGCCCACGCGATGGCCTGCAAAATGAAGCCCAACCCATCAGTGTTACCGACAAAGTGCAACTGGTCGACGCGCTGACCGCAGCCGGGCTCGGCTATATAGAAGTCGGCAGTTTCGTGTCGCCCAAGTGGGTGCCGCAGATGGCCGGCTCCGCCGAGGTCTTCGCGCAGATCCAACGCAAACCGGGTGTGGTCTACGGCGCACTCGCCCCCAACCTGCGCGGTTTCGAAGACGCCCTCGCCGCCGGAGTCAAGGAAGTGGCCGTGTTCGCGGCGGCATCCGAAGCGTTTTCCCAGCGCAACATCAATTGCTCGATCAGCGAAAGCCTGGAGCGTTTCGGGCCGATCATGGAGGCCGCCAGACAACATGGTGTAACAGTGCGCGGGTATGTGTCCTGCGTGCTGGGCTGCCCCTATGAAGGTAACGTCGCCCCGGAGCAGGTCGCCGTGGTCGCTCGCGAGTTGTATGCCATGGGCTGCTATGAGGTTTCGCTGGGGGACACCATCGGCACCGGCACCGCTGGCGCAACCCGCAGGATGTTTGAAGTGGTATCGAAGCAGGTGCCCCGGGAGAAACTCGCAGGTCACTTCCACGACACCTACGGCCAGGCTGTGGCCAACATCTACGCCAGCCTGCTGGAAGGCATCTCGGTGTTCGACAGCTCCATCGCCGGTCTGGGCGGCTGCCCCTATGCCAAGGGCGCCAGCGGTAACGTCGCCACCGAAGACGTGGTTTACCTGCTCAACGGCCTGGGCATCGACACCGGAATCGACCTCGACGCCTTGATGCTCGCCGGCCAGCAGATTTGCACGGTATTGGGTCGCCCTACCGGTTCCCGCGTAGCCAGGGCCCGCAGCGCACAGTGAATGCGCTGAGTGTGTCCGGGTGTTACCGCTGAGTCTGAAACGTGGGCGCAAGCGAGTAACACGGAAACAAAATCTAGGGTTTTGCCTGACGCGTAAAACCCTACAAATTTGTAAATAGTTGATTTTAAAGGCTTTTAAAAAGTTGGCACGCCTCCTGCTATATCTATCGCACAACAAGAATAAAAAAATTGCGGCAAACCTAATAAAAACAAGACGTAACGACTCTGACATAACAAAAACAACACGGCAGAGACGCAGCTAACAGATTTTTTTGGAGAAGATGTGCTTTTCAGGGTGCTTTTCGGAGTTACCCGCAACCGGACAGAGAATAATAAAACTACCTTCAGGTAGCTCCCGTACTGGTTGGATCGCTCAGCGAGAAAGTAGATCAGCGCTCAAAAAAATACGTTTGCTCTTGATCCCGAATGGGGATCGCCAAAAACAGCGGTAAAGGGCAACGGTTGCCAAAAACAAAAACAGACCGACCCTCAATAATAAAAAAAGAGCACGCGCAACGAAAATTAAAGGGGAGCTTCGGCTCCCCTTTGTGCTGTCTGGCATTCGTGTTTGACACCAATCCCTGTGGGAGCGAGCTTGCTCGCGATGGCGGCGGATCAGTCAGCACAAATGTTGAATGTCACACCTTCATCGCGAGCAAGCTCGCTCCCACAGGGGATTGTGGTCAGCCCCGGGTCCCGCGCAACTCCTCGATACTGATCTCGCGCATCCGGAATTTCTGGATCTTGCCGGTCACCGTCATCGGAAACTCCTCGACGAACTTGAAGTAACGTGGCGTCTTGAAGTGCGCGATGCGCTCCTTGCACCAGGTTTGCAGCTCTTGCTCGGTGATGCTGTGGCCGGGGTGGAGCTTGATCCAGGCGACAATCTCTTCACCGTAGCGCGAGCAAGGAATGCCAATCACCTGCACATCCGCAACGGCCGGGTGAGTGAAGAAAAACTCTTCAAGCTCCCGTGGGTAAATATTCTCACCTCCGCGAATGATCATGTCCTTGTTGCGCCCGGCAATGCACACGTAACCCTCGTCGTTCATGCTCGCCAGGTCACCGGTGTGCATCCACCCTGCCTGATCGATGGCGTCCGCTGTGCCTTCGGGGTTGTTCCAATAGCCGAGCATCACGCTGTAACCGCGGGTGCACAGTTCGCCGATGGTGCCACGTGGCACCAGGTTGCCCGACTCGTCGATGATCTTGCTTTCCAGTTGCGGCTGCGTGCGGCCGACGGTGGTCACGCGCAGTTCCAGGTCGTCTGAAGGACCAGTCTGCAACGACACCGGACTGGTTTCCGTCATGCCGTAGGCAATCTGCACTTCGCTCATGTGCATTTCACTGATGACCCGGCGCATCACCTCGATAGGACAGGTTGCGCCTGCCATGATCCCGGTGCGCAGGCTCGACAAGTCGAACCCGACACGCTGAGGTTGATCGAGCATGGCGATAAACATGGTCGGCACACCGTACAGCGCCGTGGCTTTTTCTTCGGCCACGGTGCCGAGGGTCAGTAACGGATCGAATGCGTCGTTCGGGTAAATCATCGTACTGCCATGGGTGATGCAACCGAGGTTGCCCATGACCATGCCGAAGCAGTGATACAGCGGCACCGGGATCACCAGGCGATCGGCCGCCGTCAGACCCAGGCTCTCGCCGACCATGTAACCGTTGTTGAGAATGTTGTAGTGACTGAGGGTCGCGCCCTTGGGGAAACCGGTGGTGCCGGAGGTGTACTGGATGTTTACCGGCTGATCGAAATGCAGGCTGTCCTGGCGCTCATGCAGTTGCTCGACCGTCACACTGTCCGCCAGATCGGCCAGTTGCGACCATGGCAGGAACCCAGAAGGTGGCTGCGCATCCAGGCTGATGACGCCGCGCAGTTCCGGCAGGCGTTCACTGTGCAGTTTGCCGATGGATTGCTCGGCCAGCTCCGGCACCAGGCCTTGCAGCATCGCGTGATAGTTCGAGGACTTGAAGGCCCCGGCACACACCAGCCATTGGCAGCCGGACTGCTTCAACACGTATTCGAGTTCGGAACTGCGATAGGCGGGGTTGATGTTGACCAGGATCACGCCGATTTTTGCGGTGGCAATCTGGCTGATGCACCACTGCGCACAGTTCGGCGCCCAGATGCCCAGGCGGTCCCCGGCTTGCAGGCCCAGCGCAAGCAGTGCTCTGGCGTGCAGGTCCGCGGCCTCGGCCAATTGCCGCCAGGTGTAACGCAGCTGTTGGTGGCGCACCACCAGCGCCTCCCCGTCCTGGTACTGCGCAACCGTGTTGTCGAATGCCTGGCCAATGGTCATCGCCAGCAAGGCTTTGTCCTGGGAACCTCGGGTGTAACTGCGTTGCGGGCTTGCACTGGGTTGATCCATGACGACCCCTATTGTCTTTATTGTGTAGGAGCGCGGCTTTTTGTGGCGAGGGAGCTTGCTCCCGCTCGGCTGCGTAGCAGTCGTGAAATCAACCACCGGGATTTACCTGATGTACCCCGATCATCGATTTGCGACCGCTTCGCGCTCGAACGGGAGCAAGCTCCCTCGCCACGGAGAGCGACGCCGATCATTCAGAACTGCCTCTACTCTCGCTCAAGTTGACGTTAACGTAAAGGGTGATTGACAGCCATTCGTCACAGGCTTACGTTAACGTAAAGGTGAGAACCCATTGACAGTCTCACCAACCGACAAAAAAGCCAAAAGGTGACCCATGAGCTATCCATCCCTGAATTTTGCCCTCGGTGAAACCATCGACATGCTGCGCGATCAGGTTCAGTCCTTCGTCGCCAAAGAGATCGCCCCGCGCGCCGCTCAGATCGACATCGATAACCTGTTCCCCGCCGACCTGTGGCGCAAGTTCGGCGACATGGGCCTTTTGGGCATTACCGTGCCGGAAGAGTACGGCGGTGCCGGCCTGGGTTACCTGGCCCACGTGGTGGCCATGGAAGAAATCAGCCGTGGCTCGGCTTCGGTGGCGCTGTCCTACGGCGCGCACTCCAACCTGTGCGTCAACCAGATCAACCGCAACGGCAACCACGAACAGAAATCCAAGTACCTGCCCAAGCTGATCAGCGGCGAGCACATCGGCGCCCTGGCCATGAGCGAGCCGAATGCCGGTTCCGACGTGGTGTCGATGAAACTGCGCGCCGAGAAACGCGGCGACAAGTACGTGCTCAACGGCAGCAAGACCTGGATCACCAACGGTCCGGACGCCAACACCTACGTGATCTACGCCAAGACCGATCTGGAAAAAGGCCCTCATGGCATCACCGCCTTCATCGTCGAGCGCGACTGGAAAGGCTTCAGCCGCAGCAACAAATTCGACAAGCTCGGCATGCGCGGTTCGAACACCTGCGAGCTGTTCTTCGATGACGTTGAAGTGCCGGAAGAAAACATCCTCGGCGTACTCAACGGCGGCGTGAAAGTGCTGATGAGTGGCCTCGACTACGAGCGCGTCGTACTCTCCGGCGGCCCGACCGGGATCATGCAGGCATGCATGGACCTGATCGTGCCGTACATCCACGACCGCAAGCAGTTCGGCCAAAGCATCGGCGAATTCCAGCTGATCCAGGGCAAGGTCGCCGACATGTACACCCAACTCAACGCCAGCCGCGCCTACCTGTACGCCGTGGCCCAGGCCTGCGAGCGCGGCGAAACCACACGCAAGGACGCCGCTGGGGTGATCCTCTACAGCGCCGAACGCGCCACGCAAATGGCCCTCGACGCGATCCAGATTCTCGGTGGCAACGGCTACATCAATGAATTCCCGGCCGGCCGTCTGTTGCGTGACGCCAAGCTGTACGAAATCGGCGCGGGCACCAGTGAGATCCGTCGCATGCTGATCGGTCGCGAACTGTTTAACGAGACGAAATGAATTTCGTCAGCTGCAAGCGGCAAGCTTCAAGCGACAAGCAGAAGCGATCCTCTTGCAGCTTGAAGCTTGCCGCTTAAAGCTGCTTACGGAGTAAGCCATGATCCTGCATACCCAGCTCAACCCCCGTTCAGCGGAGTTCGCCACCAACAGTGCGGCGATGCTCAAGCAGGTCGACGCGTTGCACACCCTGCTCGCCCAAGTGGCGCAGGGTGGCGGCCCGAAGGCTCAGGAACGCCACACCTCGCGGGGCAAGCTGCTGCCTCGCGAGCGCATCAACCGCTTGCTCGATCCAGGTTCGCCGTTTCTGGAGATCAGCCAACTGGCTGCGTACGAGGTGTATGGCGAAGACGTTCCGGCAGCTGGCGTGATTGCCGGGATCGGCCGGGTAGAAGGCGTCGAATGCATGATCGTCGCCAACGACGCCACGGTGAAAGGTGGATCGTATTACCCGCTGACGGTGAAAAAGCACCTGCGCGCCCAGACCATCGCCCAGCAGAACCGTCTGCCGTGCATCTATCTGGTGGATTCGGGCGGCGCCAACCTGCCGCGCCAGGATGAAGTGTTTCCGGACCGCGAGCACTTCGGGCGGATCTTCTTCAATCAGGCCAACATGAGCGCCATGGGCATTCCGCAGATTGCCGTGGTCATGGGTTCCTGCACCGCTGGCGGCGCCTATGTACCGGCGATGGCCGACGAAGCGATCATGGTCCGCGAGCAAGCGACGATCTTCCTCGCCGGCCCACCGCTGGTGAAAGCCGCGACCGGTGAGGTGGTCAGTGCCGAAGACCTCGGCGGGGCCGATGTACATTGCAAGATTTCCGGGGTGGCCGACCATTACGCCGAGAGCGATGAACACGCCCTGGCACTGGCACGCCGCAGCGTCGCCAATCTCAACTGGCGCAAGCAAGGTGAGGTTCAGCAACGTACGCCGATCGCCCCGCTGTACAGCAGTGACGAGTTGTACGGCGTGGTCCCGGCCGACGCCAAGCAACCGTTCGACGTGCGCGAAGTGATTGCGCGGCTGGTGGATGGTTCGGTGTTCGACGAGTTCAAGGCGCTGTTCGGGACAACGCTGGTCTGCGGTTTTGCCTACCTGCATGGTTACCCGATCGCGATCCTCGCCAACAACGGCATCCTGTTCGCTGAAGCGGCGCAGAAAGGCGCGCACTTCATCGAACTGGCGTGCCAGCGCGGCATCCCGCTGCTGTTTCTGCAGAACATCACCGGCTTCATGGTCGGCCAGAAGTACGAAGCCGGCGGCATCGCCAAGCACGGCGCAAAACTGGTGACGGCTGTGGCATGCGCCAAGGTGCCGAAGTTCACCGTGATCATCGGCGGCAGTTTCGGCGCCGGTAACTATGGCATGTGCGGGCGCGCCTACGATCCGCGCTTCTTGTGGATGTGGCCGAATGCGCGCATCGGCGTGATGGGTGCCGAACAAGCGGCCGGCGTGCTGGTGCAGGTCAAGCGCGAACAGGCTGAACGCAGCGGCCAGGGTTTCAGCGCCGAGCAGGAAGCCGAGATCAAGCAACCGATCCTCGACCAATACGAAGAACAGGGTCACCCCTACTATTCCAGCGCGCGCCTGTGGGACGACGGTGTCATCGACCCGGCCCAGACCCGCGACGTACTGGCCCTGGCCTTGTCCGCGTCGTTGAACGCGCCAATCGAACCGAGCCGCTTCGGCGTGTTCCGGATGTGATCGGGAGAAGAACATGAGCGACTTCAACACCCTCGAACTGCTGACCGACCCCCGGGGGTTTGCCACCCTTTGGCTCAGCCGTGAAGAAAAAAACAACGCCTTCAATGCCGAAATGATCCGCGAACTGATCCTTGCCCTCGACAAAGTCGCGAGCGATGCCAGCCTGCGGTTCCTGATCGTGCGTGGTCGCGGCAAGCATTTCAGCGCCGGCGCCGACCTTGCCTGGATGCAGCAATCGGCCGAACTCGATTACGCCACCAACCTCGATGACGCCCGGGAGCTGGCGGAGTTGATGTACAACCTGGCCAAACTGAAAGTCCCGACCCTGGCGGTGGTGCAAGGCGCAGCCTTTGGTGGCGCCCTGGGCCTGATCAGTTGCTGCGACATGGCCATCGGCGCCGATGATGCGCAGTTCTGCCTCTCGGAAGTGCGCATCGGCCTGGCGCCAGCGGTGATCAGCCCGTTCGTGGTGCAAGCCATTGGCGAGCGCGCGACCCGTCGCTATGCCTTGACCGCCGAGCGTTTCGGTGGGCAACGGGCACGGGAAATCGGTTTGTTGTCGGAGAGTTATGCAAGTGCCGAGCTGGAACAGAAAGTCGAGCAATGGATCGACAATCTGCTGCTCAACAGTCCGGCCGCGATGCGCGCCAGCAAGGATCTGTTGCGCGAAGTCGGCGACGGCTCACTGACCCCGGCATTGCGCCGATACACCGAAAACGCCATCGCCCGCATCCGCGTCAGCCCCGAAGGCCAGGAAGGCCTGCGCGCCTTCCTGCAAAAACGTCCGCCGAGCTGGCAAGCCGAAACCACCAAGGAGCCCCGTTGATGAGCGCACCTGTCCTCACCACCCTGCTGGTGGCCAACCGTGGCGAAATCGCTTGCCGTGTGATGCGTACCGCCAAGGCCCTGGGCATGACCACCGTGGCCGTGCACAGCGCCACCGACCGTGACGCCCGGCACAGTCGCGAAGCCGACATTCGGGTCGACCTCGGCGGCAGCAAAGCCGCCGACAGTTATCTGCAGATCGACAAACTGATCGCTGCCGCCAAGGTCAGCGGCGCCCAGGCGATTCACCCCGGCTATGGCTTTTTGTCGGAGAACGCCGGGTTCGCCCGCGCCATCGAAAACGCCGGCCTGATCTTCCTCGGCCCGCCCGCCTCGGCCATCGACTCCATGGGCAGCAAGTCTGCCGCCAAAGCCTTGATGGAAACCGCCGGCGTGCCACTGGTGCCCGGTTATCACGGCGAAGCCCAGGACCTGGAAACCTTCCGCGCCGCCTGCGACCGCATCGGCTACCCGGTGTTGCTCAAGGCCACGGCCGGTGGTGGCGGCAAAGGCATGAAAGTGGTCGAGGACGTCAGCCAACTGGCCGAAGCCCTGGCCTCGGCCCAGCGTGAGGCGCAATCGTCGTTCGGCGATTCGCGGATGCTGGTGGAGAAATATCTGCTCAAGCCACGTCACGTGGAAATCCAGATTTTCGCCGACCAGCACGGCAACTGCCTGTACCTCAACGAACGTGACTGCTCGATTCAACGCCGTCACCAGAAAGTCGTCGAAGAAGCCCCGGCGCCAGGACTGAGCCCGGAGTTGCGGCGTGCCATGGGTGAAGCCGCTGTCCGTTCGGCCCAGGCCATCGGTTATGTCGGTGCCGGCACCGTGGAATTTTTGCTGGATGCGCGCGGCGAGTTCTTCTTCATGGAGATGAACACCCGCCTGCAAGTGGAACACCCGGTCACCGAAGCCATCACTGGCCTCGACCTGGTGGCCTGGCAGATTCGCGTGGCACGGGGCGAAGCCTTGCCCATGACTCAGGACCAGGTACCGCTGGTGGGCCACGCGATCGAAGTGCGGCTGTATGCCGAAGACCCGGGTAATGATTTCCTGCCGGCGACCGGTCGTCTGGAGTTGTATCGCGAATCCGCCCAAGGGCCGGGGCGTCGAGTGGACAGCGGCGTTGAAGAAGGCGACGAGATCTCGCCGTTCTACGATCCGATGCTCGGCAAGTTGATTGCCTGGGGCGAAGATCGTGAACAGGCGCGCTTGCGCCTGCTGAGCATGCTCGACGAATTCGCCATTGGCGGGCTGAAGACCAACATCAATTTCCTGCGACGCATCATCGGCCACCCGGCATTTGCCGCTGCTGAACTGGATACCGGCTTCATTCCGCGCTATCAGGAGCAGTTGCTGCCGGCGCCAGCGGAACTCAGCGATGATTTCTGGCAGGCCGCCGCCCAGGCGTTTGCCCAGAGCCAGCCGCCTGCCACCCGCGCCGATGACCCGAGTTCGCCGTGGGCGACGGGTAACGGGCTGCGCGCTGGATTGCCGAGAGAAATCACCCTTCACCTGAGCTGTGAAGGCCAGGACCGGGCGCTGACGCTGGGCGACATCAATGCCCACAGCGCTCGGCTCAAGGGCGAACATCTGCTGACCGAACAGGCGGGTGTGCGCCGTCAACACCGCGCGATACGCCGTGGCGAACATGTGTATTTGCAGTGGGATGGCGAGTTGCACCGCATCGAGGCTTACGACCCGATCAGCGCCGTCGAGGCCAGCCACAGTCATCAGGGCGGGCTGACCGCCCCCATGAACGGCAGCATCGTCCGGGTGTTGGTGGAAGCCGGGCAATCGGTCGAAGCCGGGGCGCAATTGGTGGTACTGGAAGCGATGAAGATGGAGCACAGCATCCGCGCGCCCCACGCCGGGGTGATCAAGGCGCTGTATTGCCAGGAAGGCGAAATGGTCAGCGAAGGCAGTGCACTGGTCGAACTGGAAGAAGCGTGAAATGAAGATCGGTCCTACGCATCGCGAGGACCGATCTGATCAGAACTTGGCCGTTGCCTGAACCACTACGCCGATGATTCGACATTCTTCGGTGTACAAGGCTTTCGGATACGTCGGATTGAGCGGGACCAGATAACGCTGCCCGCCCTCTTCGATGAGCTTGCGGAACGTGGCTTCGGTGCTGTCCGGCCACTGGGCAATGACCAGTTTGCCAGGCTCGGCATCCACCGCCGGGTCCACCAGGATCAGCATGCCTTCCGGGATGCTGATGCCATTAGGTGCGGTCATCGCATCGCCTGCCACTCTCAACCAGAATGCCGGCCCCCGGGCGTGGTAATCGGACAGTTCAAAGTGCCCTTTTCCATACACCGCAACCTCGCCGTCGCGCACTTCGGCAGGTTCGCGCCAGTCACTGACCGGGTAGCGAAAGTACGGGTTGTACTTTTGTGTCAGGGGAATTTCGTCGTCCGTTGACACCTGCGGTTCCCGGATCACCAGCGCCACTTCGAGAAACTCAAGGCCCAGCGCCCGCAGCACACGGTTCATGTCTTCGATGCCGGGTTCACGACGTTTGTTGAGCCAGTGGCCAATGCCGCCCTGGGACATCCCGAGGCGCTCGGCGAGTATCTCTTGAGTGATTTTGAGCTCACTCATTTTGGCCTTGACCAATTCAATCCATTTATCCATGTGCGGCACGATACGTGGGCGACTCCAGCCATCAAAACACAAAATGTAGTATTTAAATTGTCGTCACAAATACAGTTCGTATTAGGATCAATCCACGGATCTGAATCTAACACGGAGCTTGCCATCGCCATGAACCAACCCACCAATGACCGCCCGGACATGCAAATCGACAACACCTTCACCTCGCCCCTGGACTCTGCGGCGGCACAACGCGCGCTGGACTATTACTTGAAACCAGCTATTTCGGAGGAAGTGGCCGAGCCGCGTTTTTTTGATGTGAACCGCAATATCAGCGGCGAAGAGGCGCTGGTCCATGCCCTGGACCTGTTGCGCTGTGCTGCCGCCACCGCGTACGAGTCAGCCAGTCACCTGCAAGGCGCAAACCGCGACCTGGCGTTTTCGACGGTGCACATGATCGACATGGCCAAGGCGATGGTCGATCGATCGCTGGAGAAGTATGAAAACGGTTGAGGTGAGAAGGCAAATCGAGAGGACAGGAAAGAGTTTTCCTTTCGCGCAGGTAAAAACGCTTGATCTTCAAACGAGAATGATTATTATTTCACCAACTGGTCGCGAGATCAGTCGATGGACCAGGTGACCTTAGGTCGGTCTCCTGGACTATCTCCTCATCAGGCTAATCACGGTTTTTGACCCGGCTTTTTGCCGGGTCTTTTTTTGCCAGTTTTTCCTGGCTTTGGCTTCAGGCTAATGAAGTCTTTGGGTGCCGCAAATTCGATGGCGCGGATGATATCAAAAGAATGCCGGTTGGCGAGAGAAGCCCGGCATCATTGGTTCAAACCAGCGACAGATAGCACTTGAGAATCAGTCGCACAGTCTCTAAGCTGCGGCGGCGTCAAGGAGGACGCCCCCCACCTCTGCACCCCGCAATTTCCCTCGGTTTCACCCCACTCTTGCGTGTAAAGTAGCCGCCATAAAAAATCATATTCAGGACCCGATTATGGCCGTGGCTAAATCCTCTTTCGACATCAGTGCCAACTTCGACAGCGGCAACATCCAGGTGATCGACCTCAGCGACCCGCTCAAGCCCCTGCTGGCGATCCGCCCTGATACCAAAAGCAACCATTTCCAATGGTTCCACTTCAAGGCCAGCGGCCTGCATGTCGGCCAGGAGCACTGGTTTCGCCTGAACAATGCCAGCCAATCCTCCTATAACAAGGCCTGGACCGGCTATCAGGCGGTGGCATCCTACGATCACGTCAACTGGTTCCGCATACCGACCATCTTCGAAGGCGACTGCCTGCGCTTCAGCCTCGAAGCTGAGCAGACCCACGCCTGGTTCGCCTACTTCGAACCCTACAGCCGTGGTCGCCACGACTGGCTGATCGAGCAGGCGCTGACCAAGGCCGGCACCGAACTGCTGGCCACCGGCAAGAGTGTCGAAGGGCGCGACATCCAGTTATTGCGCAAAGGCACCGGTGCCGAAGGCCAGCGCAAAGTGTGGATCATCGCCCAGCAACATCCGGGCGAGCACATGGCCGAGTGGTTCATGGAAGGCGTGATCGAGCGCCTGGAAAAGCACGACGACCCGGTGCTGAACAAACTGCTGGCCAGCGCCGACCTGTACCTGGTGCCAAACATGAACCCGGATGGCGCGTTCCACGGTCACCTGCGCACCAACGCCATGGGCCAGGACCTGAACCGCGCCTGGCAGAACGCCAGCCAGGAAATCAGCCCGGAAGTCTTTTTCGTACAGCAGCAGATGGAAAAGTACGGCGTCGATCTGTTCCTCGACGCTCACGGTGATGAGGAAATTCCTCACGTGTTCACCGCCGGTTGCGAAGGTAATCCAGGCTACACGCCACGGATCGAAAAGCTCGAAGAACAATTCCGCAGCCACCTGAAGCACACCACCAAAGACTTCCAGACCAAGTACGGCTACACCCGCGACGAGCCGGGCCAGGCCAACATGACGCTGGCCTGCAACAGCGTGGGCCAGAAGTACGACTGCCTGTCGCTGACCCTGGAAATGCCGTTCAAGGATCACGACGATCATCCGAATCCGTTGACGGGCTGGTCGGGCAAGCGCTCGAAGCAGTTGGGCAAGGATGTTTTAACGACTGTGGCGGATATGGTTGATACGCTGCGTTAAATCCTCACTAAAAACAAACATGACCTATTAAGAGGTCATGTTTGTTTTTCCAAAATCAAAATACACGCCGGAAGAAAGACCTCTATACGAAACCTCTCATCATTCCAACATAAAATTTAGTAAGGCTTAGCGGTTACAACATTGCTATTCGGAGATCTCCCCCCACCAGCATAAACTGCAACCAAATGATAAGGCCTAAGACCACTAGGAACATTAACAATCGTTCCACTCAGCGTTGAGAATTCACCGTATTTTTTTGGCGGCAGCAATATATCATCCCGCCCCCATATTTCATACTTCACAGCACGCGGAGATTGATCCCAGACAAAACTGATACTTCCATAGGAATTATTATCAGACCGGAATCCTGTAGGGGGTTTCGGAGTAAAATGGGCATAGGATGAAAGTCGTTCAGCATTCTCGCGCCAGACTCTGGCCATATCGGCAGTCGCCGCGTCACCTAGTGGTAAGTTGAAAGCATCTCTGAGATCGGGATTCGAGTAATACGGAAAAAAAGTACCACATTGAGCAGTGCCTGTCTTACCATTATCGTAACCATAGCCATAAGGAACAGATGCACCTCCATCCTTGTGGCAATGTACACCTCCGACATTATGCCCAACCTCATGGCGAAACAATTCTGGGGTAGGCACTCCAATTGCAAGATTACTTGATATGTATGCAATACCACCAGCAACATCCCCCTCATGCTGACCAAACGCACCGTAAATCATATCCGGTTCAAACTCCGCTATACCTGCGGCAAAAATACTGCGCAACTCGGATAATGTTTGACCGCTAATATAATAATCGTGCTCAACTATTTGCGTCCCAACCAGCCTCATCGAAACACCAGACACGAGAGAATTGCGTAGTACTAAATTTAGATTCTCCACTAAAGATAATGCATGAGCATGAACACCCCCTCCAACCCAGTTAGCAGCATTTCGCGAATAGCCAACAAACATATCAATGACATATGGCGCTGCAACCTCGGAGGACTTCGATTTTGTGGGTACTGTTTTTTGTTTTTCTACTACAGCATCCGATAATGGGTAATGCTGACGAGAATATTGAATAAAACGCGCCTCACCTCTTTTATTGATCACCAGCAAACCACTTTTGTCGGGTTGCTCAATCTGCGCCGTAAGACTGCCATCGGTAGACCTGACCGTAACCAATGCCCCCACCGACTTATCCGGCATCCTCAAATTCCCGCTCTCAACGGTATAACCATCAATCACCTTCGAACTCGACCGTTCAAACACCCCCGGTTTAATTGCGTCCGCATACAATTCTGCCGTCGTTTTACTCGCCACATTCTCCACAACCCAACTTTTCGGCCCAACAGGATCTGGCGGAGACGAATGCACGCAGGCCCCGAGCAACCCGGCCAATGACACAATCGACAGCGCCAAAGAAACACGCCGCATGAACCACATATCTGCATTTTTGAACATGACCTGACTCCCTGAATAACACGATCAGTGCTGTTGGACTGACCTCATTGGGGGCCACTGCAGTCTGCGAGCATTGAGCGCGCTTTTTTAGGGAAGCGAAACTGTCAAAGTTGACAGGTGCGCGAGCCGTTCTCAGCAAAAAAAAGGCTCGTAATACCCTTTTGAATCACCCGCGATCCTTGCCCCGCAACATGCTGTCCAGCACATCATCCCGCCGCACCCAGCCGTGAAACAACGCGGCCGCCAAATGCAGCAACACCGTCAGAAACAGCAGGTACGCCAGATACCCATGGGCCTTGCGTAAAAACGCAAACAGCTGCGCGTTCGCCGGCACAATCGATGGCAACTGCAACGAACTGCTGAGCATCACCGGCTCGCCCGATGCCGAAATCATCGCCCAGCCCAGCAGCGGCAAGACCAGCATCAATGCATACAACAAGACATGCGAAGCTTTGGCCGCCAGTACTTGCACACCCGGCAGATCCGCCGGCAGCGGCGGTTGCGTGGTGGAGAAACGCACCACCAGCCGCACGATCACCAGCAGCAAGATCGCGACGCCCAAGGGTTTGTGCAGATGAATCAGCCATTCATGCCGCTCAGAGACTGAGGCAACCATACCGGCGCCGATAAACAGCATGGCGATGATCATCAGCGCCATCAGCCAGTGCAGCAGACGCGCCAATGGAGCGAAGTGGTTCGGTTGAGTGCTCATTGCTGGGCCTCCTGTTTGGCGGCGGGCAACTGGCTGACTTCGCTCGTGCGACGCAGGTAGGAATTGGCGTAACCGGCTGAGCGAGCGGCGAGCAACGGGTCGTCGGAACCTTCGATGCCAGCGGGCAATACCAATGGGTCGTAGTTGATGTCACGGCATTCGCCATTGAGCTGCGGCTGAGTTTTTTCCAGCACCAGGGTGCCCGCGTTCAACACTTTGCGCCCGTCGGGCCAGGCTTTGCTGGCGTCGTTCACTGGATCGCCAGGATTGGCCAGGATGATGTTCAACTGCCAACGCAATGGCCCTGCGGCAATGCGCTGAACCAGGTCTTTCTCCAGAAAATCGGTCCCCTCCAGCGCCGCAGCCCCCGGCGCATCTTGAGCCACCGGCACCATGCTCCAGCGCACGGCCTGACGCTGTCCGGTGGCGCTCACCAGATAGAACGCGTTGACGCTGTTATAGGTCTCCGTGACGTAACTGGCTGACGGCTTGGCGGTCTTGATCCAGGCCAGGAACGGTGCGGCTTCCGGATGCGCACCGAAAAACGCCGGAACCGCCGTAGGGTTCGGCTTGCCGGTAGCCGGGTCCGGTGACTGCGCCTGCTGCAATTGATAGAACGCCTCGGGCGTGCCGACCGGGAACACCGGCATGCTGTTCATCCCGGTGCGCCATTGCTGGCCGTTGGCCTGATTGAAGCGCAATGCCAAGCTGCGGATCGGCACGGCACTGTCCGGTGCATAGGGGTTTCCGGCCGGCAAGGCAAAACGCCCGACCACCGGCGTCCGCGCTTCGTTGAACACCTGGGCGGTGGAATAGCTGCGCGCCTCACCGCTGCTCTCGAAATGCCCGATCACGCACACGCCTTTGGAATGGTTGCGACGGAAACCCGGATGCACGCCGTTGTTGGTTTCCAGCACGTTGATCAGTTTCTTCGGGGTCAGGCGCTGTGGGTCAAAGGTGCCGTTGACGTAGGCAAACGCCCCAGCCACAACGGCAACGACCACGGCAATGCCAGCCAGGCGCAACGTCAGGCTCGCCGCACTCAAGGGTGGCCGGGTTGGCGGTGATGATCGATCTACCATGAAAGACTCCAGGGCCATCGGCCACAAGTGAGAAGAATCAAGCAGACGAACCCCACGCAGGTTTATTCCCACGCGCGGTTTTTATTTTTTCTGACGTGGAATAACCTCGAATGCCGGGCGTCTTCCTGGTCCACAGTCCAGCGTAGTGACTAGCCAGAACTTCATGAACGATATCGACGAACAACTCAGAGAAATCATTCCCGGAATGCGGCGGTTTGCCGTGTCGTTGACGCGCAACACCAGCAGCGCTGACGACCTGGTGCAGGCGAGCCTGGAGCGGGCACTCTCGAGTTGGGCTGGCAAACGCGCCGAGGGCGACTTGCGCGCCTGGCTGTTCTCGATTCTCTATCGGCAGTTTCTCGATGCGCACCGCCGCTCCCGGCGCTATGCGCGCATGCTCGAGTTCTTCACCGGGCGTGACGATGCCCAGCCCTCGGTGGAGCGCACCGTGATTGCACAATCGACCCTCAACGCCTTCGACCGGCTGCCCACCGAGCAACGCGCGCTGCTGCTCTGGGTGTCGGTGGAAGGCTTGAGTTACAAAGAGGTCGCCGAGATTCTCGACGTACCCACCGGCACCGTGATGTCCCGCCTGTCCCGGGCTCGCCAGGCCCTGCGCCAACTCAGCGAAGGCGAAATCAATCGCCCTTCCCTGCGGAGACTCAAATGATCAGCATGCCCCCCAGCGAGCGAGACCTGCACGCCTACGTCGACCACCAACTGAGCGACGCTGACCGACGCCTGGTCGAGACCTTTCTGGCCACTGACCCGCAGGTGGCCGCGCAAGTGCGCGCCTGGCAGCAGGATGCCCAGACACTGCGTGCAGCCCTGAGTGGTGCCTTGCAACAACCCTCGAACCCGGACCTGGATCCGGCGGTGATACGCCAGCGCCTCAAACGCCAATCCCGTCGACACCTGGCCAGTGCCGCGGTGTTGCTCATCGCCGTCAGCGTCGGCGGTTTCAGCGGTTGGCAAGCGCGGGAGATGACACTGGCGAGCCCCCAACTGCCGATGACCGATGCCCTGCAGGCGTATCGCCTGATTGCCCAGCAAGGCCTCCTGCCGGCGGATTACCAGGCCAGTGACAACGGCGACATGCAGGGTTGGCTCGACCGCTACTTCACCCAGGCCAATCGCCTGCCCGACCTCTCGGGTGCCGGGTTCAAGCCGGCCAGCGGGCGTTTGCTGAGTACCGAGCAAGGCCCTGCGGCAATGGTGGTCTACGAGGATCAGAGTGGGCAGAAAATCAGTTTCTATGTGCGCCCGCCAGGGCCGAAAAACTTTCTGCTGCCAAGGGGCAGTCGCAGTGATGGCGAGTTGCAGGCCGAGTACTGGTCGGGAAGTGGCTACAACTATGCGATGGTCAGCCCGGCGGATACACCGGCGGCGCGGATGCTCAGCAAAACCGCACAGTTTTGAACGATACGCCGACACCGCTGGAAGCAGATTCCCTGCTCTGGTTACACTATCGCGCCGCAGCACAAAGAGCCCGCCCGCACACCAGAGGTGATACCCCAGTGGCCGTTCGACCGCCCAACCGATCGCCAATCAAATCGCGCTGGCAAACGTTGCGTCGCCTTCTCGGCAAGGTACCGGCTGCCGGCAGCGCCGCGGCAGGCCAAGTCATTCACGACTACTTTCGCCATCAGGCCCATGCCCAGGGCTACACCCTCAGTCACAGCCAACAGCGGGTGATCGACTGCATGGCCCGGCATGCCTGCATGCTGATGGGCACTGCGCCGAAACCCCTTCCCGGCCTTTACCTGCATGGTGCCGTGGGGCGTGGCAAAAGCTGGTTGCTCGACGGTTTTTTCCGGGCCATTCCCCTCGCGCAAAAACAACGCCTGCACTTCCATCAGTTTTTCGCCCAACTGCACCAGGGCATGTTCGAACACCGCGAACAGGCCGACGCCCTGGCGATCGCCCTCGATGAACTGCTCAGTGATTGCCGGGTGCTGTGTTTCGATGAGTTCCATGTGCACGACATCGGCGATGCGATGCTCATCACCCGGTTGTTCAAGGCGCTGTTTCAGCGCGGCATCCTGTTGCTGATCACCTCCAATTACCCGCCCGAAGGCCTGCTGCCCAATCCGCTGTACCACGCACGCTTCAAACCGGTGATCGACCTGATCAATGCGCGCATGCAGGTGATGGAAGTCGGCGGGCCCCACGACTATCGCAGCCAGGCCCGGACCCATGCGCATCAGTTGTTCACTCAAGGTCACTACGTCTGGCCGGCGAGCGTGGCGCAACGACAATCGCTGAGCCTGCCCAGGCGCAATGCCCCACCTGTTTCGTTGCCGGTGGGCACCCGGCATTTGCGAGCGCGCTTGTGCGAAGGGCGCGACATCGGTTTTACCTTCACCGATTTGTGCGATCAGCCCACGGCGGTGATGGATTATCTGGAACTGTGCCGCCAGTTCGACCGCTGGATCATCGATGAACTGCCACTGCTGGGCGATTGCACGATTGCCGCCCAGCAGCGCTTTATCAATCTCATCGACGTGCTGTACGACCAGGACAAGCACCTGACGTTGCTCGGGCAGCACTCATTGCGCGAAAGCCTGGATGGCGATGCCATTGATCTGGCGCGCACCCGCAGCCGACTGGGGCAACTGGTCGAAGTCAGCGAGCCGGTCTGATCGATAGCTTTTTGTTGCGTAGACTGACCCCTTCGCGAGCAGGTCGAATCGTCGCACCGTCGCTCCTACAATGGATTTGTGTGGGAGCGAGCCTGCTCGCGAAGGCGACCTGACAGTCGCCACATCTTTCCCGCTATCATGTCGCCCATTTCCAGGGCCCCGCGCCCTCCCCTTGGTTAATGGCGAATCTGTTCATGCATACCCTTGCTCAATTGCGCGCCGGCGAGTTGTCGGGCATCACGCGGCTGGATCTGGTTGAAGGACTGACCGAGTTTCCCCGGGAGATCTTCGACCTGGCGGATTCGCTGGAGGTGCTCAACCTCAGCGGCAATGCCCTGAGCGCGCTGCCAGAGGATTTGCATCGCCTGACCCGTTTGCGCGTGCTGTTCTGCTCCGATAACCGTTTCACCGAGTTGCCGGCCTGTGTTGGCCAATGCGCCGCACTGACGATGATCGGCTTCAAGGCCAACCGCATCGCCCAGGTGCCCGCCGCGGCACTCCCACCGCTACTGCGCTGGCTGATCCTCACCGACAATTGCATCGAGACGCTGCCAAGCGAGTTGGGAGAGCGGCCATACCTGCAAAAACTCATGCTTGCCGGTAACCGCCTGCAGGCGCTGCCGGAGTCGATGCGCAATTGTCATCGGCTGGAGCTGATCCGCATCGCCGCCAACCAGTTCACCGACTTGCCACAATGGCTGCTGACGCTGCCGAGCCTGACCTGGCTGGCCTACGCCGGCAATCCGCTGGAAACCGAAGCCGATGCCGCCGCCCTCGACACCACACCGCGCATTGACTGGTCGGCATTGCACCTGGAGAAAAAACTCGGCGAAGGGGCGTCCGGGGTGATTCATCAGGCCGTCTGGCAACTGGCCGACCAACCGGCCACGCCAGTCGCGGTGAAGCTCTACAAGGGCGAAATGACCAGCGATGGCTCGCCACTGCACGAGATGAACGCCTGCATCACCGCCGGGCTGCACCCGAACCTGATTCGCGTCGAAGGGCAGATTGTCGATCACCCGCAACAAACCGCCGGGCTGGTCATGCAGTTGATCCCGCCGAGTTTTCTCAACCTCGCGAGCCTGCCGAGCCTGGCGTCGTGCAGCCGCGACATTTATGCCGATGACTTGCGTTTCAGTGCCTCGGTGGCGTTGCGCATTGCCTCGGGCATTGCCTCGGTGGCCGAACACCTGCACAACCACGGCATTACCCATGGCGACCTCTACGGGCACAATATTCTGTGGAATGAGCAGGGCGATTGCTTGCTGGGGGATTTTGGCGCGGCATCGTTCCACGAGATTTCCGACAGCCTGGAAAGCCGTGCCTTGCAACGGATCGAGGTGCGGGCATTCGGGGTGCTGCTGGGGGAATTGCTGGCGCGAATCGACTCGGGGTTGAGCGATGAACTGCGTGGGGTGCTGGAGGATCTGAAGCGGCGTTGCTGCCAGCCGCAGGTGCTGGAGCGGCCTGGGTTTGATGGAGTTGTTCAGGAATTAGCTGAATTCAAACTGTAAATACAAAACAATGTGGCGAGGGGGCTTGTCGGAACGCCGAACCGCCCCGTTCGGTTGCGCAGCAGCCGTCGCTTTTGGGACGGCTTCGCCGTCCAACGGGGGCAAGCCCCCTCACCACAAGTCAGACCTAGGCCAGTTCGATCAACCCGCCAAGCCGACAAACATATCCTGCACGTCGTCATGGTTATCGAGGCCTTCGAGGAACGCTTCGACTTCCGCCATCTGCTCATCGCTCAGGCCGCTGACCGGGTTTTTCGGCTGGTAGCCCAGTTTGGCCGACAGCACGGTGAAGCCTTGTTCCGGCAGGGCTTTCTGTACCGCGTCGAGGTCGGTCGGCTCGGTCAGGAACAGGGTTGCACCCTCTTCACCCGGCTCGAAATCCTGTGCACCGGCTTCGATGGCGGCCATTTCCGGATCGGCGTCCGGGGTGTCCGGCGACGCCTCGATCATGCCGACATGGTTGAAGTCCCAGGCCACCGAACCGGAAGCCCCCAGCTGGCCCTTGCGGAACGCTACGCGGATCTCGGCGACGGTGCGATTGATGTTGTCGGTCACGCACTCAACGATCAACGGTACCTGATGCGGGGCGAACCCTTCATAGGTCACGCGATGGTATTGCACGGTTTCGCCCAGCAGGCCCGCGCCCTTCTTGATGGCGCGATCCAGTGTTTCCTTGGGCATCGAAGCTTTCTTGGCCTGTTCAACCACCAGGCGCAAGTGCGCGTTGGTAGTAATATCAGCGCCGTTGCGCGCAGCAATGGTGATTTCCTTCACCAGTTTGCCGAAGATCTTGCCCTTGGCATTGGCTGCCGCTTCTTTGTGTTTAACCTTCCACTGTGCGCCCATTTCTCACTCTCTTATCTGTGGCATCTGTGGCGCCGAGACATCTATTGGCCGACGCTTTGTGCAAGTTTATACGGCCTAAAGTTGGCAATCGACCAAAAAATCCCTACTTGCATCGACATCTTCACCAGCGGTTGTAGGGCGATTCGGAAATGTCGCTTTACCGTGCCCGCAATGCGCCGGGGTTTCGTACGCTTTGCACCCTACTCCACGGCGGTAGCGCATTCGATGCACAACGACAAGGAAAGTCCCACCACCCTGACGCTTCTGGACGACGACCTGAGCTTCCAGGTGGTCCGGTTCAGTGGTCATGAAGCTCTCAACCAGTCCTATCGATTCGACATCGAGGTGATCGGGCTGGCACCGGCCCTGAACCTTGGGCGATTACTGCACCAACCGGCGTTCCTCGAGTTCAGCCACGACCAAGGCATTCATGGCGTGCTGCACAGCGCCAGTTGTGAACATCGAAGCGGACACCGGGTCGCTTACAAACTGGTGCTGATGCCCCGCGTCCAGGCGCTGGAACAGCAACGATGCCGACGTATTTTCCAGCGCGCCAGCGTGCCCATGATCCTGCGTCAATTACTGGAGGAGCATGGGTTGCCCGCCGGCAGCTATCGCTTTGAACTGGCAACCGGGCACTATCCCCTGCGACCTTTTTGCATTCAGTACGAAGAAACCGACCTGGCGCTTCTGCAGCGGCTGTGCGAGGAAGAAGGCATCCACTATCACTTCGAGCATCAACGCGACGGCCATGTGCTGGTGCTGGCCGATGACTGCCTGAGTTTTCCCCAGGAACCACTGCTCATGTCGATGAGCAGCGACGCCCCCGGCGAACACCAGGAACCTGTGATCAGCGAACTGTTCCAGCGTCATGACGCTCCGCTCTCAACCGTGCGCCCAGGCACCCGGAATCCGGGTGCAGCGGACATCAGCGAAGGCGCAGCCAATCACCCCTTCGCCACGGCGAGGCACTGTCCCGCTCGTGAACAACAACATCGCGACCAGCTCAGCCGTCGACAACTGGAACGCCTGCGCTGCCGACACCTGCAGATCCACGGTCAAAGTAACCAGGGGGCATTACGCAGTGGCCGGATCCTGCAGGTGGCCGAACACCCGCTGGCGAATTTCAATGATCAATGGCTGGTTACCGAAATCTGCCATCAGGGCCGTCATTCATCCATTCTGCTCGATGACACACCCGACATGGCCCCGGGTTACCGCAATAAATTCAGCGCCATCCCCTGGTCGACGGTGTTCAGGCCAACGCTCAAACAACCCAGGCCGAGTATCCCCGGGTATCAGCCCGGCCGGGTGTGCGGCCCGGTCGGGCAACCGGCGACAGTGGACGAGGAGGGCAGGGTTCAGGTGAGCCTCTGGCCCGTCACACCATCAGCCGCAGAGGGGGCCGACGGCCTGTGGCTACCGCTGGCGCTGACCACCGCCGAGGAATGGATCGATCCGGCCCGCTTGCCCGTGGCTGGCAGTGAGGTACTGGTGATTTTCCTCGACAGTGACCCGGATCGCCCGGTGCTTTGTACGGCCCTGGGCCCTCGGCCACAAGCTCACCGCCCTCGCCCGCGTGAGCCCCGTGGCGATACCCGCCTGCTGTTCGACTGGCTGCTCAACCGCTCGGACCTTGCGCACTGACGCTCAGCCCTTGTCAGCCTTGCCGGCTGCGGCGGCGAATTTCGCCAGGTGCACGTCCAGATGCCGTGGTCGACGCCCGTGATCCTCCGCGTGCTCCTTGCGACGGATGGCGTTGCGCACCATCAGCGAGCCGATGTAGCGAATCGGCTCCGGCGGGAAAAACCCCAGCGGTCCGTTGACCAGCGGCGAGCGGGTCCAGGGGTTGTCCAGGCCCTGGACCATCGACGCCAGAATCTGCCCACCCATATGGCAGGGCCCGACACCGCTGCCGGAATAGCCAAAACCGTAGAACACATTGCCACTGGCGCTCATCTGCCCGAAAAACGGCAGCCCGGTCACTGAACGATCCGACGGACCATTCCAGGTCGCTTCGACCTTGACGTCGGCAAATGCCGGGAAGAAATCCGTCAGGCTGTTCTGCAATAAAGCGGCGTAAGGCGATGGCTGATCGAACACCGGTAGCATGCGCCCGCCATAGGCGAAGGTATTGCCGCCCTTGCCGAGCATGATCCGGCCGTCCGGGGTGTTGTGGTAGTAGTGCACGAAAATCCGCGAATCGAGCACCGTGACGCCGCTGGTCAAGCCGATTTCGTCGAGCAAATCCGGCCGTGGCTCGGTGATCAGCATGTCGCTGGAAACAATCGCCACGCTGCGCTCGAACTGCGGGAACGCCCGGGCCATCCAGGCGTTCATCGCCAGCACCACGCGGTCGGCGCGAATCGTGCCGTTGCGGGTTTGAATGCCCGCCGGCCGACCCTCCTCCAACCCGGTCATCGCGGTGTTTTCATGAATCTTCACCCCCAATTGCAGGGCTACCCGGCGCAAGCCACGCACCAGCTTGCCCGGTTGCACACTGGCCGCGGCCGGGGAAAACCAGCCTTCCAGGTGTTTGCTGGAGCCGGCCATGCGCTGCACATCGGCCACCGGCCGCTGGGTGAACGAGTTGATGCCGTTGCGCTCCAGCGCCGCGATCACAGCGTCAGTCGAGCCGACCTGAGCGCGATTGGTCGCGGTGTAGAGGGTGCCATCGAGGCGGTAATCGGCGTCCACCCCATACTGTTCGCAGAAGGCACCGATGGCATGGATGCTGCGCTCGGACTCCTTGACCAGTCGCACGGCTTCTTCGACGCCGAACAAACGTTCGAGGGTGAAATACTTGGCCGACCACGACAACGCACAACCGCCGTTGCGTCCACTGGCCCCGGCGCCGCAGATATCCGCTTCGATCAGCAGCACATCCAGCTCGGGGTTCTGCTCCTTGAGCATGATCGCGGTCCACAACCCGGTGTAACCACCGCCGACGATACACACGTCGGCGCGGGTGTCGCCTTCCAGTGGCGGACAGGTTTCGGATGTATCAGCCTTCAAGGCCTGGTCCAGCCAAAAGGGTCTCATGGGGTCAATCTCCGGTCAGTGGCCCACACGCCGGCCTGCCGCAGGTGCAGCAGGCGACGAGGGGCTGGATTCAGGTACGCAGGGGTTTGATGGTCATCGCTTGATTGGGCACGTAGGCGAAGTGGGTACCCAAGCCACCGGGGCGGCTGTTCCAGTGCGGGATCAACACCAGTGCCGAGAACATGGCGCAGCCGGCGAAGACGATGAACACGGTAACGGTGTCGAAGTAGCCCGGCAGCAGCCCGCCGAGAATCGCCCCGACCGAGCCGCAGCCGTTGACAAAACCGGCTGCCGTGGCGCCGGCCTTGGCGGTGCCGAAGTCGATGGCGGCCGAGCCGCTGATCATCGAGTCCGGTCCGTAGAGGGTCAGGCCCATGACGAACAGCAGCGCCACCACCAGCAGCACGCTGCCGGTATGCAGGGCGCCCATGAAAAACGCCAGGGACACGGTCAATGCCAACAGACTGATCACACAGGCCGGCATGCGCCGGGCGCCGAACAGTTTGTCCGAGGCGAGGCCAATCAGGATCGGCCCGAGCAACCCGGCCAGTTCAAACGAGGTCGGAATGATCGCCGCACCGACCTTGCCCACCGAAGGCATCTGTTCGAAGACGATCACCGGCCCCCACAGCAGAATCGCGTAGCGCGCCGGCTTGAGCATGAAGTACGCCAATCCCAGCACCAGCACCGTGCGGTTGCGCAGGATTTCCTTCAACGGCTCCCACATGCTGATTTTGCTTTGAGCGTCAGCCTCTTCGGCGGTCAGCTCAGGTTCCGGCTCCACCGCCGGCAAGCCGACGTCTTCCGGTTTGTTGCGTTGGAAAATAAAAAACAGCACGGCGACCAGCCCAACCACCGCCGCACTGGAAATGAACGCCGCATGCCAGCTGCCGATGAGCGTGTACGCCCACCAGCCGGCAAACGGCGAGGCTACCAGACCACCAAAGGCGTAGCAGGAACTCCACAGTCCCAATACCCGTCCGCGTTGCTCGGAGGGAAAGAAGCTGCCGAGGTTCTTGCACAGTCCCGACCAACCGGTGGACTGCGCCAGGCCTTGTATCAGCATGCAGGTAGCGAAAATCGGTAACGTTGCGAAGTTGCCCATCACCAGCGCCGCGGCGGCGGAAATCAGCAACCCGCCGAGCACCACCACCCGCGGCCCGAAGCGGTCGGCCAGGATGCCCCAGGTGAATTGACCGACGGCGTAGGCCGTCAGGTAGATGGCGTCGAGGTTGGCCATGGCCATTTTGTCGAGCATGAAGGTCGGGTCTTCGCCAATACCGAGTTTGGCGACCGAGAAGGCTTTGCGGGTGAAGTAGAAGGCGGCGTAGGCGAGCCAGGTGATCGCGAAGATCTGCACGCGCCAACGCTTGATGGTGCCGATGTGCTTGTTCATTGTGGTTCTGACCTCAGGGTGTGAGTGTGCCGGCAGAATTGGAAGAAAACGCCTGTTTTTTTATTGTTGAGCACTTCGATATCGCCCTGTCCCTACGGCGGATACCGGTCAGATGAGTCCTGCTGTTGCACGCACAGGCTCATGGCACCCGCTGCTGTTCGACTGATCAGTCACCGGGGCTGAGGTGGATAAAAACAATTACTGATTAATAAGTGAAATCGATTTATCGTATTTCAAATATAAGCTCAGCTTGTTACTGGAGATTCCCATGTCGGTGTCCCACGCCCAGCTCAAAGCTTTCCATGCCGTGGCGGTCCATGGAAGCTTTACCAAGGCCGCCGAACGCCTGTTTCTGACGCAACCGGCGATTTCCGACCAGGTGCGCAAACTCGAAGAGCGCTACGGGGTTTTGCTGTTTCACCGCAACAAGCGCTCGGTGCGCCTGACCGATCTGGGCGAGCGCTTGCTCGGCGTGACCCAGAAACTGTTCGTCATTGAAGCCGAGGCCCAGGAACTGCTCCAGGACTCCCAGGCCTTGCAGACCGGCAGCCTGATTCTGGCGGTGGATGCACCGGTCCACGTGCTGCCGCAGATCGCCCGATTCTGCGAGCGCTACCCCGGCATCAGCGTGAAGATCGAAACCGGCAACACCGATGAATCGCTGTTCCGACTGTTCAACTATCAGGCCGACCTGGCGTTGCTGGGCCGTGACGTCAGCGATGAACGCCTGATGTCGCTGCCCCTGCGTAACGATCCGATGGTGGCATTCGTGTCGCGCAATCATCCGTGGGCCGAACGCGAATCCATCACCCTTGCCGACCTCGACGACACGCCGCTGGTGTTGCGGGAAATCGGTTCGGTGACCCGGCAGACGCTGGAGGAGGAAATGGCCGGCGCCGGGTTCCGCATTCGCCCGGCGATTCAGGTTGAAGGTCGGGAGGCAGCGCGGGAGGCGGTGGTTGTGGGGATTGGGGTGGGCGTGGTGTCGGCTGCCGAGTTTGGTGCGGATTCGCGGGTGTGTGCGTTGCCGATTATCGATTGCAAGCGACGGTTGACTGAAACCCTGGTGTGCTTGCGCGAGCAGAGTTCTCGGCGGGTGGTGGCGACCTTTCTGGAGATGGTGCGCGAGAGCCTTGGGTAGGCAGGTCCGACGTCATCGCGGGCAAGCCACGCTCCCACAGGTATTGGGCCGTACACAAAATCGGCGAACCTGCATAAATCCCTGTGGGAGCGAGCTTGCTCGCGATGCAGGCAACTCGGTCTACCTGCCTGGCGCCAACCCGAAAAACGCCTGAATCAAGCGCAAATCCCGCCGCCGCTCCATGCACCCCATCATGTGTCGATTCACCAACCCCTCACCAATGATCGGCACCGCAGCCACCCGCGGATCGTGGCTGACCTCCACCGACGACACCACCCCCACCCCCAGTTCGGCGGCCACCGCCTCGGTCACCGCTTCGCGGCTGTCCAGTTCCAGCAACACCCGTGGATTGACCTTGGCCTGGGCGCAAGCCTCATCGAAGGTGCGCCGGGTAATCGAGCTCGGTTCGCGCAGCACCATGATCACCTGATCCAGTTCCTTGAGCTGCACGCCTTTGGTTTTCTGCGCCCAAGGATGCCCGTCGGGTACCAGCGCGCAAATCCGTGATTCGTTCAGCGCCTGCAGATGCAAGCCCTTGCGCGGCTCGACCTCGGTCAGCACCGCCACGTCGGCATGTTCGGACACCAGCGCCGCCAAGGTTTCCTGGGCGTTGCCCAGGCGCAGGTTCACCGTGATCCCCGGATAGCGCGCCCGCAGGCTGGCGAGCATCGGCATGACCATGTGCGGACCGTCCGCCGCCACCTCCAGGCGCCCGGTCAGCAATTGCCGGTTGGCTTCGAGCATCACCTGCGCCTCTTCGGCCAGGCCGAACATCGCCCGGGTGATTGCCGCCAGTTTGGTGCCCTCTTCCGTCAGTTCCACCCGTCGGGCGGTGCGGCGCAGCAGGGTGATCTGGTAGTGCTCCTCCAGGGCCTTGATGTGCCCGGTGACCGCCGGCTGGCTGATGAACAGCCGCGCCGCCGCCCGGGTAAAGCTGCCTTCCCGGGCCACGGCATCGAAGGCGCGGAGCTGGAACAGGTTCATGAATAACCCTCACTGATGGCTGGCATAACAACAAACAATTTGATTGATAACTTGGCAAATTGCAATTTAAGCCCCGTAGCTTCATCCCATCGATTGCGAGGACACGAGAATGAGTACTGCCGAACCCATCCTGCTCACCCCCGGCCCGTTGACCACGTCGGCCCGCACCCGTCAGGCAATGATGGTTGACTGGGGTTCATGGGATGACCGCTTCAATCAACTGACCGCCAGCCTCTGCGAGCAACTGCTGGCAATCATCAACGGCGCCACCACCCACCACTGCGTGCCCCTGCAAGGCAGCGGCACCTTCGCGGTCGAGGCAGCGATCGGCACGCTGGTGCCTCGGGACGGCAAGATTCTGGTACTGATCAACGGCGCCTACGGCAAACGCCTGGCGAAAATCTGCGAAGTGCTGGGTCGCTCCTTCAGCACTTTCGAAACCGCCGAAGACGAGCCGACCACCGCCGCCGACGTCGACCGCTTGTTGCGTGCCGATCAAGACATCACCCACGTTGCCCTGATTCACTGCGAAACCAGCACCGGCATCCTCAACCCGCTGCCACAGATCGCCCAGGTCGTTGCAGAACACGGCAAGCGCCTGATCATCGACGCCATGAGCTCCTTCGGCGCCCTGCCAGTGGATGCTCAGCAAGTGCCGTTCGATGCACTGATCGCCGCCTCGGGCAAATGCCTGGAAGGCGTGCCGGGCATGGGTTTTGTCTTCGCTCGCAAAGAATCCCTGGCCAGCGCCGCCGGCAACTCGCATTCGCTGGCGATGGACTTGCAGGACCAGCACGCCTACATGGCCAAGACCGGCCAGTGGCGCTTCACCCCGCCGACCCATGTGGTCGCCGCACTACACGAAGCCCTGCTGCAATACAACGAAGAAGGCGGCTTGCCAGCGCGGCACGAACGCTACGCCGCCAACTGCCAGGCATTGATGGAAGGGATGGGCAAACTGGGGCTGCGCAGCTTCCTGCCGGCGGCGATTCAGGCGCCGATCATCGCCACCTTCCACGCCCCGAAAGATCCGCGCTACGCATTCAAGGAATTCTACGAGCGGGTCAAGGCCAAGGGCTACATCCTCTACCCCGGCAAACTGACCCAGGTCGAAACCTTCCGCGTCGGCTGCATCGGTCATGTCCAACCCGTCGAAATGCGCGAAGCCGTGGCGGCGATTGCTGAAGTGTTGCGTGAAATGGAAGTGCTGGAAATCTGATCCACACCGCAATTCCCCTGTAGGAGCGAGCCTGCTCGCGATGAGGCCAGACCAGTCGACACCGATGTTGAATGACAGCCCGCAATCGTGAGCAGGTTCGCTCCTACAAAGAACCGCTTTCCTAGATAGCCATTTATTACAGGACTCAGATCACCATGAACTACTCCAACCCAACCAAACTGCAAGCCGCCATCCTCGACTGGGCCGGCACCGTGGTCGACTTCGGCTCCTTCGCCCCGACGCAGATTTTCGTCGAGGCCTTCGCCGAGTTCGATGTCCAGGTATCCATCGAAGAAGCCCGTGGCCCGATGGGCATGGGCAAATGGGACCACATCCGCACCCTGTGCGATCAACCGGAAGTTGCCGAGCGTTATCGCAAAGTGTTCGGCCGCACGCCGACCGACGATGACGTCACCGCGATTTACCAACGCTTCATGCCGCTGCAGATCGAAAAAATCGCCGAACACTCGGCGCTGATTCCCGGGGCGCTGGAGACCATCGCCAACCTGCGCCAGCAAGGGATCAAGATCGGCTCCTGCTCCGGCTACCCGAAACAGGTCATGGACAAAGTGGTCGAACTGGCCGCCACCAACGGCTACGTCGCCGATCACGTGGTCGCCACCGACGAAGTCCCGAATGGTCGCCCATGGCCCGCCCAGGCACTGGCCAACGTCATCGCCCTGGGCATCGACGATGTTGCCGCGTGCGTGAAGATCGATGACACGGTGCCAGGCATTCTCGAGGGTCGCCGCGCCGGCATGTGGACCGTGGCGCTGATCTGCTCGGGCAACGCCCTGGGCCTGGACTACGAAGGTTATCGCGCCTTGGGCAGCGACCAACTGGACAGCGAGCGCAAGCGCATCCACGCAATGTTCGAAGGTTCACGCCCGCACTACATGATCGACACCATCACCGATCTGCCGGAAGTGATCGCCGACATCAACAAGCGCCTGGCCAAGGGCGACATGCCACAGTCGAGCTGATAAATCCCCGTAATACCCCTGTGGGAGCAAGCTTGCTCCCACAGGTTTTTCTCTGTCCATTACCCAAACCAGAGCATCCAGCGACCAATCGCCTCAGGCAATCCCGGTGAAACAGGATTACAGTTAGAACACACCGTCGGACAAGAACGGTGGCTTTAAACCGGACCTCTGAGGAATACCGTATGCCGTGGAAAAACTCCGAATCGCGCTACAGCACCGTATCGATCGCGCTGCATTGGTTGATGCTGGTCCTGCTGGTGCTGGTTTATGCCTGCATCGAGTTTCGCGGGCTCTTTCCCAAGGGCAGTGGCGGGCGCACGCTGATCGTCGAATCACACTTCATGCTCGGCCTGACCGTTTTCGTTCTGGTCTGGGTGCGATTGTTCGCGCGCAGCCTCGGCCCGGCGCCGCAGATCTTCCCGGCCTCGGCGCACTGGCAAACGACGCTGGCCAGGCTGATGCACTGGGCGCTGTACATTTTCATGATCGTCACGCCGATTCTCGGCTGGCTGGTCACCAGCGCCAAAGGCAATCAGGTGATGTTCTACGGTGTCGACCTGCCGATGCTGGTAGAGGAAAACAAGGACCTGGCCAAACAGCTCCAGGGCTGGCATGAGCTCGGCGGCACTATCGGCTATTGGCTGATCGGCCTGCATGCCGTGGCCGGGCTGTATCACCATTATGTGGTGGGCGATAACACCTTGCTGCGGATGATGCCCAAGAGCGTGAACCGTGACTCCTGAGACCAATGAATGCCAATGAGGGAGCGAGCTTGCTCGCGATGCGGGTATTGCATTCGGCGCATTTGTCGACTGACACACCGCCATCGCGAGCAAGCTCGCTCCCACATTGATTTGCGGTGCGTTTCAGGTTTGTGAATTGAATCCCCGCCGCCCCTGCAAGCCGCCCGTGTGGACGAATATCAGTCGCGTGCCATGGGCAAACTTGCCCGCCTCGACTTGTTGCTTGAGGGCCATGAGTGCCTTGCCGGTGTACAGCGGTTCCAGGGGAATGCTGCTGACCTGCTCCGTTTTTTCGATAAAGTCGAGCAGCCGTGGATCTACCTTGGCAAACCCGCCGCGACTGGCTTCGAACAGTTCATACACCGCATCGACCACACCCGCTTCCTGCACGATCCTCTCTACCTGCTGCGCCACCCCGTGGTCATCCGGCACCGCCAGGGCACCGAACACCGGATGATCCCCCGCTTCGGCCAGTACCAGGCCGGCCAGGGTCGTGCCGGTTCCGCAGGCCAGCCACCAGCCGTCGTAGTCACTCCAGCCCAAGCTCTCCAATTGCGCGCAAACGCTGGCCCGCAGTTGCTTGCAACCCAAGGCGCCAGGCAAGCCGCCTCCCCCTTCAGGCACCGGATGCAATGTCGGGTAGCGGGTTTGCCAGGGTTGCCAGAAACCCGCTTCATGCCTCGCTCGATAGCCTGCGAAGCCCAGCCAGTGCAACTGCATGCCGAACGCCTGCAAGTCCTTGACCGTCGGGGTTTGCTGAGGATGCCCGCGCAACAGGCCGACGGTGGAAAAACCGAAGCGCTGGCCCGCCGCCGCCAACGCGTGGAGGTGATTGGAGTGCGCGCCACCGAGGCTGATGATGCCTTCGGCACCCAGGCGGTCAGCAGTTTTCAGGTGTTCGATGAGCTTGAACCACTTGTTGCCGCTGATCAGCGGGTCGATCTGATCCAGACGCAGGATTGCCACTTCGATGCCGGCTTGAGTGAGCCAGTCGAGGTGAAGGGGTTCGAGGGGGGCCTGGGGTAGCCAGTTGTCTGAAGGAGAAAGCATGATGCCGGATCGATGAAAAGATCCGGCATCTTAGCAGCACCTTTGTGGCGAGGGAGCTTGCTCCCTCGCCACAGACCTGACTGTTACAACTGTGCCGCCAATCGCGAACCCTGATTGATCGCCCGCTTGGCATCCAGCTCTGCCGCGACATCCGCGCCGCCGATCAGGTGCACGCTCTGCCCCGCCGACACCAGGCCGTCATGCAACTCGCGCAGCGGATCCTGCCCGGCGCAAATCACGATGTTGTCCACTGGCAGCACCTGTGGCTCGCCGGTTTCGCCGATGCGGATGTGCAGGCCTTCGTCGTCGATCTTCAGGTATTCAACGCTGTTGAGCATCTGCACCTGTTTGTTCTTCAGACCGGTGCGATGAATCCAGCCGGTGGTCTTGCCCAGGCCGTCGCCGACCTTGGATTTCTTGCGTTGCAGCAGGAATACCTCGCGGGCCGGCGCATGGGGCGCTGCCTTGATACCCGCGACACCGCCGCGGGCTTCAAGGTGCGTATCGATACCCCACTCCTTCCAGAACGCGGCGCGATCCTGACTGGTGGCGACACCTTCATGCACCAGGAACTCGGAGACGTCGAAACCGATACCACCGGCACCGATCACCGCGACACGCTTGCCCACCGCTTTGCGCTCCAGGATCACGTCCAGGTAACTCAGCACCTTGGCGTGTTCCACCCCTGGAATGGCCGGCAGGCGCGGCGCAATGCCGGTGGCCAGAATGATCTCGTCGTAGCCGCCTTCGACCAGCCCGGCCACGTCGACGCGAGTGTTCAGGCACACCTCGACGTTGGTGGTCTGCAACTTGCGGTTGAAGTAGCGAATGGTCTCAAAGAACTCTTCCTTGCCCGGAACGCGCTTGGCGATGTTGAACTGACCGCCAATTTCGCTGGCCGAATCGAACAGCGTCACCTGATGGCCACGCTCGGCGGCCACGGTCGCGGCGGACAAACCGGCAGGACCGGCACCGACCACGGCAATTTTCTTCAGCTGCTGCACCGGCAGATAGTTGAGTTCGGTTTCGTGGCAGGCACGCGGGTTGACCAGGCAACTGGTCAGCTTGCCGCCGAAGGTGTGGTCGAGGCAGGCCTGGTTGCAACCGATGCAGGTGTTGATTTCATCGGCGCGACCTTCAGCGGCCTTGTTGACGAAGTCCGGGTCGGCGAGGAACGGCCGCGCCATGGACACCATGTCGGCATCGCCCTCGGCCAGGATCTGCTCGGCCACTTCCGGGGTGTTGATACGGTTGGTGGTGATCAACGGAATATTGACCGAACCACGCAGCTTGGCCGTGACCTTGCTGAAGGCCGCGCGCGGCACTTTGGTGGCGATGGTCGGAATCCGCGCCTCGTGCCAGCCGATACCGGTGTTGATGATGGTTGCACCGGCCTGCTCGATGGCTTTGGCCAGTTGCACGATCTCTTCCCAGATGCTGCCGCCTTCGACCAGGTCGAGCATCGACAGGCGGAAGATGATGATGAAGTTCGGGCCGACCGCTTCACGCACGCGACGGACGATTTCCACCGGCAGGCGCATACGGTTTTCGTAGCTGCCGCCCCAGCGGTCGGTGCGGTGGTTGGTGTGGGCGGCGAGGAACTGGTTAATGAAATAACCTTCGGAGCCCATGATTTCCACGCCGTCGTACTCGGCGCTTTGCGCCAGTACCGAGCAGGTGACGAAATCGCTGATCTGCTTCTCGATGCCTTCTTCGTCCAGCTCTTTTGGCTTGAACGGGTTGATCGGCGCCTGGATCGCGCTGGGGGCAACCTGTTTCGGGCTGTAGGCATAACGACCGGCATGGAGGATCTGCATGCAGATCTTGCCGCCTGCGTCATGCACGGCACGGGTGACGATACGGTGCTTGAGCGCCTCTTCTTCGGTCGTCAGCTTGGCCGCACCGGAATACACGCCACCCTCTTCGTTCGGGCCGATACCGCCAGTGACCATCAGGCCGACACCGCCACGGGCACGCTCGGCAAAGTACGCCGCCATGCGCTCGAAGCCACCCGGTTTCTCTTCAAGGCCAGTGTGCATCGACCCCATCAGGGTGCGGTTGCGCAACGTGGTGAAACCCAGGTCCAGCGGAGCCAGCAGGTGCGGGTATTGAGCGGCGGTCATCGGTAACTCCACATCGAGCGATCACGGAAAGTGCAGGAGCTCTGTGGCCCCCATCAGTCATGTTCGACAGACTAAGAGTCGCGCTGCGATCCCTCAATGACCGTAACTGACAAATTATTGATCGAAATGAGCAACAGCTTTGGGCAACCGGGAATGACTTAAAACAAAAACGACCTTGCGGTGCAGGTCCGGATTGAAACCTGCACCAGAAGGCCGCTTCCTTTCGGGCTCTGGAGAAGCCCGCAAGGTTTACGCGCAGAACCGGCTTAGCATGCGCTTGCTACTGACCGCGCAGGCGCAACATAGTCGTCCTGTTGTTTCGCTCGCTGGGTCAACGCCACCATCGCCAGGAACCCGAGCACAATCAGCACCGGATAAGCCATCAACAGTTCGGAAAGGGAATACTTCCAGGCCAAAGGGCGCCCGACACCCAGCATGGCGGCATACATCCAGGACACTGCCGACAACGACCCGCAGGCCAACGCCAGCATTCGTGCACTGAATCCGAGATTGAGCAAGGAGCCTGCCTTTTGCAGGGCTGGCAGTACCATGCGATGCAACAAGATGCCGTTGTAAGTCAGCAACGCCACAATAATGACTTTGGCTTGAAGTTTTGGATTCAAAAAGTAATCGGCACCCTTATCCAGGTAATCGATACCGACAACAGCGACACCCGTTACCCACAGCGCTATTAGTGCAACGATGACAGACTTCTGAAGACTTTCCATGTGAGCATTATCATGCTCAGTGAATACTTTCCGTTTTAAAAGATCCCTGACCATCGCAACATCACTGGTCAGCACCAGACCGATGGCCACACAACACGCCACCAAATGAACGTAAATAACGCCCAGACGTAAAAACTCCAGGAATTCCTTATTTTCCAGCAGACTCATAATGGTATTTATCGCCACGGTATTTTCTCCACCTTATTCGAGAGTACGGATCGACCACCTGACAGAATCTTTAATTATTAAAAACCCTGTACGACCTTACTTCTAAAAGATAAGCCAAATCATGGACTCGGCACTGGCAACCTCATTGACTCGCCTGGCGAATCAATGACCGGCTGGTTTATCACCTCCCTGAGTTTCAGATAAAAATCCCCAATTTGCATTCACTGCATTTGAGATTCCATTTCCACTTCTTTTTTTACAATCGCGGGGGCTGGTCATGGCTGACGAGCTCAAGGATCAGAGGCCACAGACGCTACAATGTTCATTTTTCGCACAAGCCACCGACAAACGGCGCGTAGCGCTAGTGCGCCCGAAGCGACAGTCATGAGCCAACTTCTACGCTATTGCCCACGGTAACTGGCCTGCTTGATTACATGCACTTCGACAACTGCATATTGGATCCGCTAGTTGTTACACATCCCATAACTTGCGCAATAGCGAGCAGTTCTCATCCAGAGCAATCTCCAAATTCGGATTTCACGGTGATCCAGCCACCCTTTCAGGCAGATAGCAACGCAGAATCAACTTAAACAAACAAGACACTAATCAAGTCAAAATCAATCGTCAGCGAATTGAACTACGTTCGCTCAAAGTACATCGGATGGTTAGTACCTTGAAACGGTATATTCGCTAATTGTGAACATAATCAAAACCCAAAGTAAACAAATGCCGTAGCTGCCACGACACCCCATGCGAGCAACGCCATTACCGTTGAATTTTGCATTGACCGGGATTCGCCGAATCGCTGCAAACCGGGCTTCGAAAAACCGGCCTGGTCATAACAGCAATGCATGATTGCCCGGTAGGTATATCGCAGGCCAGCCAATAGAAACAGGGTGATCAAGCCAAGGACAAGTCCATGCCTGATTGCCGGTTTGACCAATGGCATAAGGTGATCCTGTTCGCAAGCAACGCTATCGAGTTCCACAACGGTTATTTGCTGGTAGTCCGCCGAAGACCGCTTTTGGCCAATCTGGATTACCGCCTGCTGCTCCAGATCCAGCGCCTGATACTTCCAGAGCGTTGATGATCCTTCTCGGCAGAACGTAAACGCAGCAGGACTTGAGATGGCGACAATACTAGCGTCGTTGATGTCCAGTTTTTTCAGCGTTTCCGTGGCTGACCTGGTGAAATCCAGGTCGAACACCGGATTAACCCTGGTAGCAGATGCCGCGACCGAAACCAAAAGGCCGCTCAAGAGGCAGATGGCTGAAATGTTCAAGGCCGGGTTTCCTTTTTCCATTGATTCTTTGATTTCGCAGCTCGGTTCCAACCTGCTTTGATGAGTTCCAGTACGCTGCTGGCACTCCGATAGCTAATGGGCAATTGAATGGAAGGAGAAAGGGAGGGCATCCATTGCCCTCCCCTCTGCTGTCCACGCTCCCTGCGACAGTACTGGCCAGGACCTCAAGTGGCCATAAGGAAGTCCGTCTGATCAACGGCCGCGCTGTTGACACCAACCAGGTGAATCGTGTCCGCCCCGATCGCTACCACCGTGTCCGCCCCGTTAGCCGTTATGGTCACGTTGGCAGCGAACGTCGCGCTGTTGATCCCCAGCGCCGTGATATTGAGCAAGTCCTGCCCGGCCGGATTGGCTC
>NZ_JAHBDI010000036.1:0-35769 GCF_019956275.1 Pseudomonas sp. GL-RE-26 | reverse complement strand
CCAGCAGTTTGCCTCGGGCTTCCTTCAGATTCGCAGTCACCCGCGACACCCTTGCCTCTGGCTAACACTTCCCCTTGCCGGGTGTGTAGAGGACTTTCACCTCCAAGTCACCAGCGAGGCCACCACAGCCAAGCTGGTTGCGCTTACGCGCAACGCGCCATGCCTGGCGCACAAATAAAAAAACCGCTCACAACGAGCGGTTTTGCTGTTCTGTATCCGGCTTCAGCCAAACAACCAATACCCCAACAACGTCAGCACCATCACCGCCAGTACCGGGCGCAGTACACGGTAGGCCTTGGGATTACGCCGCTTCCATTGCTTGACCACGCCACTGAATTTATCGCTGGAGTTCTTGCTCCAGGCGTAGGCCCGGTTGATCCCGCCCACACGTTCGTCGTCCAGGTTCTGAGGGGCGGTGGCGCGACCCAGCCAGGCGCTGATGCTGCGGTTGATGCGGGTCATTAAGCGATTGCTCAGCGGACGTTCGATGTCGCAGAACAGGATGACGCGAGTCTTTTCCGTTTCATTCTTGACCCAGTGCACGTAGGTCTCGTCGAACATCACGTCTTCACCATCGCGCCAGGCGTAAACCTGACCGTCGACAAAGATGCGGCAATCATCGGAATTGGGGGTGGACAGGCCCAAGTGATAACGCAGGGAGCCGCCAAACGGATCACGATGCGGGTTGAGGTGGCTGCCACCCGGCAGCAGCGCGAACATGGCACCTTTGACGTTGGGAATGCTACTGACCAGTTCCACGGTTTTCGGGCACAGGGCTTCGGCGGAAGGCAGCGGTTCGTCATACCACTTGAGATAGAAACGCTTCCAGCCCTTCTTGAAGAATGAGCCGAAACCGGCGTCGTTGTTCTTTGCCGCCGCGCGGATATACCCCTCGTCGAACAAGTGCATCGCCTCGTCGCGAATCACCTCCCAGTTGTCCTTGAGCACATCCAGTTCCGGGAACTTGCTGCGATCCAGATACGGTTTCGAGGGCACACTGGAAAACAGGTACATCAAGGCGTTATAGGGGGCGAACAGTGCCGAATGGTTCACGAACTGGCGCAAAACCGGCAAGCGCGCCTTACCGCGTAAATGCACATAGAGGGTGCTGCCGAGAAACAGCAGCAACAACGAGGCCTTCGCGGCAAACGATAAGGTCATCAACAACTCCTTTGAAGATAAACGACGCTGCGCCACGTCCATTGCCCGACTTGGCTGCCAGCATGATAAACACTACCGACCCGGTGAAAAACCTGCACTTTTCAACATTCATTGTTAATGAATGTGCAACAAAACATTTCTTAACATAAGACGCCTGAACGCTGGCTGATGCAAATCCATCATCAACCGGACCAGATCAATAGATCGCAACCAGCGATAACGCCTCAGCCATCATCGTCAGCCGCGATCCACCAATGTTTAGTGCTTACTGCTGATTCTCCTGTTCGGTAAACAGATCACTGAACAGCATGCTCGACAGGTAACGTTCACCGGAATCCGGCAGGATCACGACGATGGTCTTGCCCTGCATTTCCGGGGTCTCGGCCAGCCGAACAGCCACTGCCATGGCGGCGCCGCAGGAAATCCCGCACAAGATTCCTTCTTCCTGCATCAAGCGCAAGGCCATGGCCTTGGACTCTTCGTCACTGACCAACTCCACCCGATCGACGATCGACAAATCGAGGTTATTCGGCACAAAACCGGCACCGATGCCCTGGATTTTATGCGGGCTTGGCTTGATCTCCTCACCGGCCAGGGCCTGGGTGATCACCGGCGACACCGCCGGCTCCACCGCTACCGAGAGTATCGGCTTGCCCTGGGTATTCTTGATATACCGTGAAACCCCGGTGATGGTTCCACCGGTTCCGACGCCTGCCACCAGCACGTCGACCGCGCCGTCGGTATCGTTCCAGATTTCGGGGCCGGTGGTTTTTTCGTGGATGGCCGGGTTGGCCGGGTTGTCGAATTGCGCCGGCATGAAGTACTTCGACGGGTCGCCGGCAACGATTTCACCGGCTTTCTCGATCGCGCCCTTCATGCCTTTGGCCGGCTCGGTCAACACCAGTTCGGCGCCCAGTGCCTTGAGCACCTTGCGGCGTTCGATACTCATGGACGCCGGCATGGTCAGCATCAGTTTGTAGCCACGGGCGGCGGCCACGAAGGCCAGGCCGATGCCGGTATTGCCGGAGGTGGGTTCCACGATGGTCATGCCCGGCTTGAGTTTGCCACTGCTCTCGGCATCCCAGATCATGTTCGCACCGATCCGGCACTTGACCGAGTAACCGGGGTTGCGCCCTTCGATCTTGGCCAGGATGGTCACACCACGCGGCGCAATGCGATTGATCTGCACCAGCGGCGTATTGCCGATGGAGTGGGCGTTGTCAGCGAAAATGCGGCTCATGGCTGGGTCCTTAACGACAGCATTGAAATAGGGCATCAAGGTAAGCCCTCTTGCCCGCAGGCGTCCAGTCAGGTCGAACGTCCGCTTGTCAGTGCAGTCAATGGCTTTGGATCGTCAGAAATTTTCCACCATGAAACGTCGATACAGTTGGCCCCTGCGGCCCCTCATCGGCCTGATTGTGCTGCTGATAACGCTCCACATCGCATTGCCCTGTCTGGTGCGCGACTACCTCAATGAGCGGTTGGCGAACATGGGCGACTGACTGGCTATATCAAGCCACTACTGCGCGATGTCGATGTGTTCAACTGGCAGCAGGATGTGGAAAACAAGGACAAAGGACTGTTCCGCTCGATTTGGGAAGCCCTCGTCGGCAGTACCGAGACCGTCTTGAAAAACCAGGGCAAAAACCAGTTTGCGACACGGGTCGAACTCAAGGGTAACGTGCATCAGCAAGATGTCAGCGCATTCCAGGCTTTTTTGCAGATTTTACGCAATGGATTCATACCGGCATTCACTGCACGGTGTGAACGGCCCAAGCCGGATGCAGGCTAGTTTTTGCGCGTGACGATGTACCGGCCAGTGTCTTCTGCCGCTCGGGATGAATTCGATTGCTGCTGCAGGAAATCCCAACCCAGGCAGGCCAAGGCTAACGATCGCGGCACCGCTTCGCGACCACTGCTGTATCGGGTGATGCTACGGGTACTGACCCCCAGCGCTTCAGCCGCCTGATTAAGCGATAACCCGGTGCGAGCACGCCAATCGATAAAGATTCGGGTGTTCTCGTCGGCTGCATTTTGCGCCAAGGCATCCAGGTAGAGAGTGTCTGCACCAATCTGGATATCGAGTTCAGGCCATTCGACACTCCAGCCATCGTCACCCAACGCTGCATATTCAAAAGCGACTCCCTGTAAAGGTTGCAGGCCTGGATAGGCATGCAGGTCGCGGCTCAAATCGAGCAGCAGTTGCTGGCCATCGATAAATGTCAGCGCCAAACGATAATCCGACAACGCTTGCACTGCCGATAGCCGTGGTCGTTTCATGGGTAGCATCGTTTCCAATCCTCCAGCAATTGAGTCTGGTTGGCTCTGACCCACTCCAGAGCTTCCCTGAGAATCAGCGGCGGTGCCTTGCCCACCATCACTTCGACAGTTTCCAGGCTCAACATGACATCCAGCCCGCCACCCGTCAGATGAACGTGCGGCGGTGGATGATCCTTTTCGCGCAACTGAATGCGGTATGTATCTCGAAATCGGTATTTTGTAGACATGCCCGGCATGCTATCGCCAAAATGGCGATATCTCTATGCTGGCCTGTTACCGAGACTGGGTCAAGATGTGACGCCCCATTCAGAGACTGAATAAGCCGTCTGCGTTCACAGTCGACCGGGCACCGCGTTATAGTCGGGGCTGACCATTTTATTGCGCCCCCGCCCTGCCTCGTTCAGGTCGGCGTTACCGTTCGAGGATTAGCAGATGAAGTTCGAAGGCACCCAGGCCTACGTCGCCACCGATGACCTGAAGCTGGCGGTCAACGCCGCCATCACTCTGGAGCGGCCGTTGCTGGTCAAGGGCGAACCGGGCACCGGCAAGACCATGCTCGCCGAGCAACTGGCCGAATCCTTTGGCGCCAAGCTGATCACCTGGCACATCAAGTCCACCACCAAGGCCCATCAAGGCCTGTACGAGTACGACGCGGTCAGCCGCCTGCGCGACTCGCAACTGGGCACGGAAAAGGTTCACGACGTTCGCAACTACCTGAAAAAGGGCAAGCTCTGGGAAGCTTTCGAGTCCGAAGAACGGGTCATCCTGCTGATCGACGAAATCGACAAGGCCGACATCGAATTCCCCAACGACCTGCTGCAAGAACTCGACAAAATGGAGTTCTACGTTTACGAAATCGACGAGACCATCAAGGCCAAGAAGCGCCCGATCATCATCATTACCTCCAACAACGAGAAAGAGCTGCCGGACGCGTTCCTGCGCCGCTGCTTCTTCCACTACATCGCCTTCCCGGACCGTGTCACGATGCAGCGGATCGTCGACGTGCATTACCCGGACATCAAGAAAGACCTGGTCAGCGAAGCGCTGGACGTGTTCTTCGACGTGCGCAAGGTGCCGGGCCTGAAGAAGAAGCCTTCGACCTCCGAGCTGGTGGACTGGCTGAAGCTGCTGATGGCCGACAACATCGGCGAAGCGGTGCTGCGTGAACGCGATCCGACCAAAGCCATCCCGCCGCTGGCCGGCGCTTTGGTGAAGAACGAACAGGACGTGCAACTGCTGGAGCGTCTGGCGTTCATGAGCCGTCGCGGCACCCGCTAAGAGGCTGATGCCATGCTGCTCAACCTGTTCAATGAAATGCGCGCAGCCAAGGTGCCGGTCTCGGTGCGTGAGCTGCTGGACCTGATCAACGCGCTGAAACAGCGCGTGACCTTCGCCGACATGGACGAGTTCTATTACCTGTCCCGGACGATCCTGGTGAAGGACGAAAAGCATTTCGACAAGTTCGACCGTGCGTTCGGTGCCTACTTCAATGGCCTGGAAAAACTCGACGACCACCTGCAGGCGCTGATTCCGGAAGACTGGCTGCGCAAGGAATTCGAGCGCTCGCTGACCGATGAAGAACGGGCGGCGATCCAGTCCCTGGGTGGCCTGGACAAGCTGATCGAAGAGTTCAAGAAACGCCTCGAAGAACAGAAGGAACGCCACGCCGGTGGCAACAAGTGGATCGGCACCGGTGGCACCAGCCCGTTCGGCTCCGGTGGCTTCAACCCGGAAGGCATTCGGGTCGGCGATGCCGGCAAGCGCCAGGGCAAGGCGGCCAAGGTCTGGGACCAACGCGAATACAAGAACCTCGACGACTCGGTCGAACTGGGTACGCGCAACATCAAGGTCGCCCTGCGGCGCTTGCGCAAGTTTGCCCGGCAGGGTGCGGCGGAAGAACTGGACATCGATGGCACCATCGACCACACCGCCAAGGATGCTGGCCTGCTGAACATCCAGATGCGGCCGGAACGACGCAACACCGTCAAGCTGTTGCTGCTGTTCGACATCGGCGGCTCGATGGACGCACATGTGAAGATTTGCGAGGAGTTGTTCTCGGCCTGCAAGACCGAGTTCAAGCATCTGGAGTACTTCTACTTCCACAACTTCATTTATGAATCGGTGTGGAAGAACAACATGCGCCGCACCTCCGAGCGCACCTCGACCATGGACCTGCTGCACAAGTACGGCGCCGACTACAAAGTGATCTTCATCGGTGACGCCGCCATGGCGCCCTATGAAATCACCCAGGCGGGCGGCAGCGTCGAGCACTGGAACGAAGAAGCCGGTTACGTGTGGATGCAGCGGTTCAAGGAGAAGTACAAGAAGCTCATCTGGATCAACCCGTATCCGAAGGACACCTGGGGCTATACCTCGTCGACCAATATCGTGCGGGATTTGATTGAGGACCAGATGTATCCGTTGACCCTTCGCGGGTTGGAAGAAGGGATGCGGTTTCTTTCCAAGTAGTCTGCGGCGCCCGTTAGAGCCCCATCGCGAGCAGGCTCGCTCCCACAGGGTCTTATGTATGGCAAAGATCCAATGTGGGAGCGAGCCTGCTCGCGAAGCATTTAGCGGTTAATGAAGCGCTGTAAATACTCGATTTGTTCGCGATGGGCGACATCCTGCACCACCGGCCGCAACCGCACCCGCCCCCCCGGCAAGCACTGCGCCAGCCGCGCCAGCGCCAACGGCGTCAACGCTCCCAACCGCGGATACCCACCAATGGTCTGTCGATCATTGAGCAACACAATCGGCTGCCCGTCAGGCGGCACCTGGACCGCCCCCAACGGAATGCCTTCGGAAATCATCGGTTTGCCCTGGTACTGCAGCGCCTTACCCAGCAGGCGAATCCCCATCCGGTCGGCCCGGCTGTCGAGGCTCCACACGCTGTTGAACGCATCGAACAGGCTCTGCCCGCTGAACTCGCCAATCTGCGCACCGAGCACCAGATCCAGCAATGGCTCACCGGTGAAATCCGGCACGTATTCGTTCGGCAACTCCCGCAGCAATACCAGCGAGTTCCCCGAGTAGCTCAATGACGCGCCTTTACCCAGCGCATGGCCCATTCCGTCCAGGCCGCCGAGTTCCTCCCGGACTACCGTTGAACTGCTGCCCAGCACCTTTGGTGCATCAAATCCACCCGGCGCTGCCAGATAGGCGCGAGCACCGAGCAGCGGTTGGGTGAATTGCAAACGCTGGCCTTTGTGCAACCTGAAACTGCGCCAAGGCGCCAACGCCTCGCCATCCACCTTCGCGCCTAGATCCGCTCCGGCCAAGGCCAGCACGCAATCGTCCTCGGCCACGACGGTGAACCCGCCGAGGGTGATTTCGATTACCGGCGCATCCAGTCCGTTGCCCAGCAGCCAGTTGGCCCAGGACATCGAACGCCAATCGGCCGCTCCACCCTGGGTCACACCCAGATGCCGCACGCCAAATCGACCGGCGTCCTGCAACAGGCATAGCGCCGTACTTGCTTCAATCATCAGACGGCTCATGCCTGGGCCTCCAGTGGCGTGTCGTCACCGCCCAGGTTAATGAATTCGGCATGGCCGACCGCTTCGAACCGTACAGTGTCACCGGGTTGCATCAGGCTATAGCCGTCACGGTTGCGATCGAACAATTTGGCCGGGGTGCGGCCGATCAGGTTCCAGCCGCCCGGCGACACCACCGGGTAGGCCGCCGTCTGCCGTTCGGCGATGCCGACACTGCCGGCGGCGACTTTCTTGCGAGGCGTGTTCAGACGTGGCGCGGCGAGCACCTCCTCCACCAACCCCATGAAGGCGAAGCCCGGTGCAAAACCCAGGGCAAACACCTGATATTCACGCTCACAGTGACGACGGATCACCTCCTCCACCGCCAACCCGCTGCGTTGCGACAACAGGTTCAATTCCGGACCGACGCTCAAGTCGTACCACACTGGCAGCACATGACAGGTGCCGCGAGTACGCGCATTGGGCGACAGATCGATCAGTGCCTGGGCAATCAACTCCCGGGCCTGGGCAGGACTCAGCGCGGTCAAGTCGTAATGCACCATCAAGGTGGTGTAGGACGGCACCAGATCGATCAGATGCCCGGCGAATGCCGCGCGCAGACTTTCACTTGCCGCCAGCATCCACGGCATGTTGGTTTCGGCAATTTCATCGAACAGGCGCACCATCAGGCAATCCAGCGCCACCACTTCTACCCGCAGCTTCATGACGCGCTCTGCCGGTTCAAGGCTTCACGGATGCGTTGCACGGCAGCGACCGAACTGGCGTTGTCGCCGTGCACGCACAGGGTATTGGCCTGTAAATGCAGGGCGCTGCCGTCGCTGGCAGTGAGCGGATCGCCACGGGCAATGGTCAGCGCCTGCTCGATGATTTTTTCCGGGTCGTGATGCACCGCTCCCGGCAGTTGTCGCGACACCAGCCTGCCTGCGCTGTCGTAAGCGCGGTCGGCGAATGCTTCGAACCACAGGGTCACGCCGTACTCATCGCCCAGTTGTTGGGCCGCACTGTTGTCGCGGGTGGCCATCAACATCAATGGCAGGTTGCGGTCATAGGACGCAACCGCTTGCAGCACGGCGCGCAGTTGTGCCGGGTTGGCCATCATGTCGTTGTACATCGCGCCATGGGGTTTGACGTAGCTGACTCGCCCACCCTGGGCCCGGCAGATGCCGTCGAGGGCGCCGATCTGGTAATGCAGAATGTCTTGAAGTTCCTGGGAGGCATAGGCCATGGAGCGACGGCCAAACCCCACCAGGTCCTGATAGGCCGGATGCGCGCCAACTTGCACACCGTGGCTGAGGGCCAGGCTGACGGTCTTGCGCATGATGCTCGGGTCGCCGGCGTGGAAACCGCAGGCGATGTTGGCGCAATCGATGAAGGGCATGATTTCCGCGTCCAGACCCATGGTCCAGCTGCCGAAACTCTCGCCGATGTCGCAGTTCAATAGCAGGCGGCTCACGCTGAACACTCCTGTAGGCTTTATTCTTTTTAGCTGCGGGACATATCTATGAGACAGCCCCGCAGGTTATCAGTTACTGGGCGTCGAGTTGCTTGCCACGGGTTTCCGGCAAACTCAGGGCCGCGAGGATCACCACGCCGTAGGAAACCGCCGCAAAGGCACCGATGCCCACACTCAGCGGCACGGTCTGGCTGAGCAGGCCGATCAGCAGCGGGAACAACGCCGCCAGCGCCCGGCCGATGTTGTAGCAAAAACCCTGGCCAGAACCGCGAATGCGTGTGGGGAACAACTCGGTCAGGAATGCCCCCATGCCACTGAAAATCCCCGAGGCGAAGAAGCCCAGCGGAAAGCCCAGCCACAGCATCACGCCGTTGCTGACTGGCAGTTGGGTGTACAGCAAGACAATGGTGAACGAGCCCACGGCGAACAGGATGAAGTTCTTTTTACGTCCAAGGATGTCGGTCAAATAGGCGCTGATGACATAACCGACGTAGGACCCGACGATCACCATCGCCAGATAACCACTGGTATTGAGTACGCTCAAACCGCGTTCGTTCTTCAGGAAAGTCGGCAACCAGGACGTGATCGCGTAGTAGCCGCCCAGAGCGCCGGTGGTCAGCAACGAAGCGCGAATCGTGGTGAAGAGCATGTCGGGGGCGAAAATCTCGTAGAACTTCGACGGGTTGCTCGGCTCCTGTTTAGCCTTGGCCTCACGGTAGATTTCCGGGTCTTTCACCAACCGGCGAACGAAGATCACGAAAATCGCCGGCACGATGCCGAGGATGAACAGCGCGCGCCAGGCGTCTTCCGGTGGCAATACCGAGAACAGCAGCGCATACAGAATCGCCGTCAGCCCCCAACCCAGCGCCCAGCCGGATTGCACCATGCCAACAGCCTTGCCACGGTCCTGGGCACGAATCACCTCGCCCATCAGCACCGCGCCGGCCGTCCACTCGCCGCCGAAACCGAAGCCCATCAACGTGCGGGCAATCAGCAGTTGCTCGTAGCTCTGGGCAAAGCCGCAGAGGAAGGTGAAGAAAGCAAACCACAGCACGGTCAGTTGCAAGGTGCGCACACGACCGATGCGATCGGACAGAATCCCCGCCACCCAGCCACCGATGGCTGAAGCGATCAGCGTGCTGGTGTGAATCAGCCCGGCCTGGCCGGTGGTGATGCCCCACATGGCAATCAGGGTCGGCACCACGAAGCTGAGCATCTGGGTGTCCATGCCGTCCAGGCCATAGCCGATCTTGCAGCTCCAGAAGGTGCGGCGTTCCTGCTGATTGATGTTGCGATACCAGTCGAAAGGTCCCGGGCGGGCCGAGGCTTTCGGGATGGCGGTGGTGTCGGGCGCACTCATGGCAAATCTCCGCGCTGATTTTATTGGTATTGTTCTGAGCCCCGACGACGCCTATCGTGGGAACCGGATGCGTCGATTTTTGGACGCGCGCCCCTACTGCGTCCAACTAATAAAAACCCGCCTTAGACATAAGAAATCTTTATCCCATGAACCTGAAGTTTCTCGAGACCTTCGTCTGGGTCGCCCGACTCAAGAGTTTCCGCCTGACCGCCGACAAGCTCTTCACCACTCAGGCTTCGATTTCCAGCCGCATCGCAGTGCTTGAAGGCGAGCTGGGGGTAAAGCTGTTTCTGCGGGATTCGCGCGGCGTGAGCCTGACACCCGAAGGCCTCAAGGTGCTCGATTACGCCGAGCAGATGATGGACACCATGCAGGCACTCAAGCAGTCGATCGAGACCCGCTCGAGCAAGGCCGGACGGGTGCGCATCGGCGTGATGGACACGGTGATCCATACCTGGCTCAGCCCGTTGGTGGCGCAGATGACCGATCACTACCCGCTGGTGGAAATCGAACTGGTGGCCGATACCTCGCTCAACCTCTGCGATCAGCTGCAAAAAGGCTTCCTCGATGTGATTCTGCAGACCGACCTGCTGCGCCAGGAAAGCGTGCGCAGCCTGGAACTGGCCAGCCACCCCATGGGCTGGATTGTCGCCAGCAATTCCCTGTACAACCGTGAGTATTCAGGCGTCGCCGATCTGGCGAAAGAGCGGATCATTACCTACTCGAAAAACTCTCACCCGCATCAGGAAGTGCTCGCCCTGATGCAGGCCAATGGCGTGACGGCGCCACGTCTGAACTGCGTGAACTCGGTGTCGGCGATTACCCGGCTGCTGCGCGACGGCTTTGGCATCGGCGCGTTGCCGCCGGTGCTGGTGGCCGAAGAGCTGGCACGGGGGGAGTTGACCCTGCTGGACATCGATCAGCGACCACCCGACCTGCAGGTGGTGGTGTCGTGGCGAGTGGGCGTTGAGTGGGTCGAGGAGATTGTGGCGTTGTGTCAGCAGGTGCTGGAGGAGTATGCGCGGAAGGTGGGAGAGCGCTACATGGTCTTGAGTAAACCCCTGGCAAGACTCTGAAAAGGTGCGCCTCGCGCCATAAATATCAATTACTATCATTTGCATTAATATTTTGAAAATGTATTCTCTGCGCGCATTCAGCTAAACCACCGTCCAGAAGGAATCGGACTTGATTCGCGCTTACACGCAAAAACAGCAGCAATTGCTCTCACACTGGAGCCAAGCCCTCGGCACTCCGGCCTTCCAGTCCCGCCGCATCACCCTCGACCCTTTGAGCAATGCCCCGGCGCCCGCCGCGCAGCGCTGCTTGCAACGCCTGATCCGGCTTACACCTTGCGCCTCATCGAGGGCGTTGCCTGGCTCTGCGCCCTGACGCTGGTGGCCACGGCACTGGCTAACCAATGGCTGGGTTTCTCGTCAGCCGGTTGCTCTGGGGCATCTGGCAATGCGCACTGCTCCCCGTCGCCTACGCCCTGGCCGCCATCGGAATCCGCCGGGTGCGCTCATTCACCTCTACGCCTGCCCCCGCAATCTTGTCTCCCCACACTTGTCACGACTAAGAAAAAGACCACCTCATGAACCGAACCAAACTTTCCCTGTTGATTCCGTTGCTCGGCTCCGTCAGCGCCCAGGCATGGGCCGAGGATACCGACCAGCAACCCGGCACATTGAACATGCAGGCCACCGTCGTTTCCGCGACGCGTAGCGAAGCGACCATTGCCTCGATTCCAGGCTCGGTCCAGGTAATCGACGAACAGCAGATCCGCCAACAGAGTGGCGCCGGGCGTCGGGTCTCCGACATCCTTGGGCAACTGGTTCCCGGCCTGGCGCCGTCCAGCGGCGGGATGAGCAACTTCGGCCAGACCCTGCGCGGGCGCAACATGCTGGTGTTGATCGACGGCGTGTCGCAGAACGCCACGCGCGACAACTTCCGCCAACTCAACAGCATCGCACCGGCCAGTATCGAACGCATCGAGGTGGTTTCCGGCGCCAGCAGCATTTATGGAGCCGGTGCTTCGGGCGGCATCATCAACATCATCACCAAGCGCAACCAGGGTCAGGACCTTGCCTACAGCAGCAAACTGGGCCTGACCACCGGCAACAACCTCAACAGCAAGGGTTTCGCCTACGAGGCCTTTCAGAGTGCGACCGGGCGCAAGGATGCCCTGGACTGGTACCTGTCCGCCGACCTGACCCAGCGCAACGATCAGTACGACGGCAACGGCAATCGCATCCCTCAGGACACATCCCAGGGCAGCAACATGGACACCGACACCTATGACCTGCAGGGTCGTTTCGGTTACGAACTGGATGCCGATAAAAAACTCAGCCTGTCGCTGCAGGACTACAAGGACCAGCAGGACACTGACTACACAAAAGACCCGAAAAACCTGAAAGAGGCCGTGGCGGTCAAAGGACTGAAACTCGACGACCAGCCCTACACTCATAACCAGGCGGCCAACCTCAACTACACCGACAACGACTTCTACGGCCAGGGCCTGCAACTGGAAAGCTACTGGCGCCGGGCCGACGCGCTGTTCTTCCCGGACCTGTCGCGGGGCAAGGCCGGGATCGCCGACAACAACAGCGTGCAGGATGTATACGGCCTGCGTGCGGCCATCGACACGCCATTGCCGGCCATCGGCAGCGCCACGGGCAACCTGGTCTGGGGCGCCGACTACGATCACGAACGCTCCCGCCAGCGCGGTGACCAATACACCCTCAAAGGGCTGACCTACACCAAGACCGGCACCACTTACGAGATGGGCCCGGATATCGAAACCACCACCAAGGCGCTGTTCGGACAGATGTCCTGGGACATCGGAGACTGGACCTTGCGTGGCGGTGTGCGCCGCGAATGGATCGAAAGCGAGGTCTCCGACAGCATCGCTTACGGTCAGATCGTCCAGACCGGCGTACGTGCCATCCTGCCCGGTGACACCCTCAAGTACGACGCTACGCTCTATAACCTGGGCGCGGTCTATCACCTGAGTGAACATCAGGACGTCTTCGCCAATTACAGCCAGGGGTTTTCGCTGCCGGACATCCAGCGCTTCTTGCGTGACGTGAACAGCACCTTCGACATCCAGAGCCTCAACGCCCAGGCCATCAAGGTCGACAGCTATGAGCTGGGCTGGCGCGGTGACTGGGACCGGTGGCAGGCCGACGTCACCGTCTATGAAAACACCTCGGACGTGACTCAGTTCTACGATGCCAATAACCGTGTCTTGCGTCTGATCAACCAGAAGGAGCGGGTTCGCGGCATCGAAAACAGCCTGACCTACCTCGCGACCGATCACTGGTCGGTAGGTGGCACCTATGCCTGGGCCAAAGGCGAGACCGAGCAGAACGGGAAATGGATCGATCTGCCGGCGACACGCATTTCACCGGCCAAGACCACGCTGTTCGTCGGCTACGCCGAAGACGACTACACCCTGCGCCTGCAAGGCATGCACCTGGCCAGTTACGACGCTGCCGCCAAGGACAACAACGGGCGCGACATCGAAGGCTATACGCTGGTGGACCTGCTCGGCTCCGTGTACTTGCCGGTCGGTCGTCTGGAAGGCGGGGTGTACAACCTGACCAACCGCACGTACGTCAACCTGTTCGCCCAGGCCAACGCCAAAGCGCCATTCCCCAACGCCGAAGGCCGTACCTTGAGCATGACCTATTCGATAGATTGGTAATCAAGCAAGGAGCCGGCTTGCCGGCTCCTTGACGTTCAACGGTGTTACAAGCCGCGCAAATCCCGCTCTTCGATCGGCCGGCTCTGGCGCAGACGCTTGCCGCCCAACACCACCCAGTCGATCAGACGGAACAGGCACTCGATCCCGAACGACAGCAACAATGCGCCGCTCATGCCCCAGACCATCGCTTCGGGCGTCAACAGGATCTGGTAGCTGTAGCCATTCCAGGTTTCCTTGCGGATGTCCGGATCGGCGGCCAGCACTACTTGCAGGAAGCGGATGTACCACGAGCCCTGCATCGCCTGGAATTGCTTGTCCAGCGCCAGTTGACGGGTCAGCAGGTTGCTCAGGCTGTCGGCATCGCTGCGAAAGATCGGGTCTTCACTGGCGCGGTAATGCGCGACCAGAGCCTGCATGTCACCCTTGAAGAACTGATTGGCGGTGTTCTGGAAGCCGCTCAAACCAGCCTGCGCCTCGATCAGGTGCGCTTCGACCCGCTTGGCGTAATCGCTGATGAAGCCCGGCACCTGGACACCGATCAACAGACCCGCCGCAAACAACACCAGCCGTAGATAACTGAGCAACATGGGGGTTGAATCCTTATGAGGTCTGGCCCTGGCTGACGCATTCGCCGCGTCGCCACAGGCTCCATTGACCCGGTTCGTAGCGGGTCCAGGTTTCGTTTTCGGTCAGGGGTTCGGTGGCGATGACGGTTACCACATCGTTAGGCGTGGTTTCGGCCTGAAAATCGACGATCACGTCGACATCTTTCAAGCGTGCCGGGCCAAACGGTGCGCGACGGGTGATTTGCGCCAGTTTGGTCGAGCAATAGCAGAACAGCCAGTCGCCGTCGCTGAGCAGGCAATTGAACACGCCTTTGCTGCGGTATTCGGCGCAAGCAGCCACCAGATCAGGCAGCAACGCTTCGACTTCGACCGGCTCGGGGAACGCCGCACGCACACGATTGAGCAAATCGCAGAACGCCGCTTCACTGTCGGTATCCCCAACCGGGCGATAGAAACTGGCCACTGGCTGGAAGTCCGCCAACTGGCCGTTATGGGCGAAACACCAGTTGCGCCCCCACAGCTCTCGGACGAACGGATGCGTGTTGGACAGGCAGACCTTGCCGACGTTAGCCTGGCGGATGTGCCCGATCACCACTTCGCTCTTGATTGGATAGCGCTGCACCAGGTTCGCGACTTCCGACTCGCAGCTCGCCGCCGGGTCCTGGAACAACCGCAGCCCACGGCCTTCATAGAAGGCAATGCCCCAGCCATCGCGGTGCGGGCCGGTGCGTCCGCCGCGCTGCATCAGCCCGGTGAAGCTGAACACGATATCGGTCGGGACATTGGCGCTCATGCCCAATAACTCACACATGCTCGGACTCTCGCTCAATCGCAGGGGCAAGGTTACAGACGGGGTTCGACTCGCATCCGCTGAGGATTGCTCGGCACGGGCGGACGACCGTAACGATCATCGCCGGCACCGCCGAACGGTTGATCATCCTCAGGCTCTTCGGCGCGGACGGCGGCTTTGGTGGCAGCCTCACGCTCCTTGCGGGCGTTGGAGGCGCGTTCGATGGGGAAACGGATCGCCACCAGCACCAGATAGAGGCCGAACGCGATCATGCCGTACATGAACAGATCGGAAATCGCCCGCCAGGCGTTATTGCCGACCTTGAACAGCAGGTCGAGCGCGGTAATGGCGACAGCCGGTGCGACTTTGTCCTTCACCGGGTCGATGATGGTCGGGCTGAACAGCAGCACGACCATCGCCAGCCGCAGTGGCTCACGCAGCCAACGCCACATCCAGCGGGTCAAGCGCATCCACACCAACAGGCAGCCCAAAGCGGCGAAGGCGTAGAGGCCCCAAGCGATCAGATAGTCGTTCTCGGTCATGGTGTCCATGGCAAGGCAGGCAAAGAGGCGCTTATGATAACGGCTTTTCGCCCATCAGGCTGCATCAATGCCTGACTGTTGGGCGCTATCCAGGTTGCCAAGCCCCTATTCCGTACACTGTTCGAGAGCCCTTCATGCCCCTATCCGCCAACATTCACGACGCTCCGATCGCCCACAAGGCTGAAGGCTCCGACCCGTATGCCTGGCTGCAAGAGCGCGACACCAAGGCAGTGCTCGACTACCTGAAGGCTGAAAACAGCTATCAGGAAGCGCAAACCGCCGACCAGGCCGGATTGCGCGAAACCCTGTTCGAAGAGATCAAGGGGCGGATTCTCGAGACCGACCTGTCCCTGCCCTCGCCGTGGGGACCGTATCTGTATTACACCCGCACCACGGCGGGCGATGAGTACGCCCGGCACTACCGCTGCCCGCGTCCGGCCGATGACAGCCTGACCCTGGACGAAAGCCGCGAACAACTGCTGCTGGACCCGAACGAACTGGCCAACGGCGGCTTCTTTTCGCTCGGGGCGTTCAGCATCAGCCCGGACCATCAGCGTCTGGCCTACAGCATCGACTCCAGTGGCGAGGAGATTTACACGCTGTTCGTGAAGGAATTGTCCGAAGGCCGTGTCAGCGAACTGGAATTCCAGGACTGCGACGGCAGCATGACCTGGGCCAACGACAGCCTGACGCTGTTCTTTGGCGAACTGGACGACACCCATCGCCCGCACAAGCTATACCGCTATCGCCTGGACGGCACGGCGGCCGAAGAAGTGTTCCATGAGCCGGACGGTCGCTTCTTCATGCATTGCTACCGTTCAAGCTCCGAGCAACAATTGCTGCTGTCCGTGGGCAGCAAGACCACCAGCGAAGCCTGGGTCCTCGACGCCAACCAGCCGCTGCAAGCCTTTACCTGCATCGCGCCACGGGTCGAGGATCATGAGTACGACGTCGACCACGGCGTACTCGACGGACAATGGACCTGGTTCATTCGCAGCAACCGTGACGGCATCAATTTCGCCTTGTACACCGCTGTCGATACCGGCGCCGCGCCCACCGAAGCCGACTGGCAGAACCTGATCCCCCACAGCGACACGGTGATGATCGACGGCATCAGCCTGAACACCGGGGCCATGACCCTGAGCCTGCGGGTTGGCGGCTTGCCGGTCATTGAAGTTCACCCACAAGGCCTGCCGCCTTATCGCGTGCAACTGCCGGATGCGGCCTACAGCCTGCACGTGCAAAACAGCCTGGAGTTCGAAAGCGACCGGATTCGCCTGCGTTACGAGGCATTGAACCGTCCGGCGCAAATCCGTCAGCTTGAACTGGCAACCGGCGAGCAGAAAGTCCTCAAGCAAACCCCGGTGCTCGGCCCGTTCGATGCCGACGCCTACGTCAGCCAACGCCTGTGGGCCACCGCGCCGGATGGTACTCAAGTGCCGATCAGCCTGGTGATCAATCGTGCAGACCTCGGCAAACCCGTGCCGCTGTACCTCTACGGCTATGGTGCCTACGGCGAAAGCCTCGACCCGTGGTTTTCCCATGCGCGCCTGAGCCTGCTGGATCGCGGCATGGCGTTTGCCATTGCCCACGTGCGTGGCGGCGGCGAACTGGGGGAAGCCTGGTATCGCGCCGGCAAGCAGGAGCACAAGCACAACACCTTCAGCGACTTTATCGCCTGTGCCGAACACCTGATCGCCCAAGGCTTCACCACTGCACCGCAGTTGGCGATCAGTGGTGGCAGCGCCGGTGGCTTGCTGATCGGCGCAGTGCTCAACCAACGGCCAGAGCTGTTTGGCGCCGCCATCGCCGAAGTGCCGTTCGTCGACGTACTCAACACCATGCTCGACCCTGACCTGCCATTGACCGTGACGGAATACGACGAGTGGGGCAACCCTGAAGAACCGGGCGTCCATGATCGGATCAAGGCCTACGCCCCGTACGAAAACGTCACCGCGCAAGCTTATCCGGCGACCCTGGTGATCGCCGGCTACAACGACAGCCGCGTGCAGTACTGGGAAGCGGCCAAGTGGGTGGCGAAATTGCGCGCGACCAAGACCGACAGCAATCCCCTGCTGCTCAAGACTGAACTGGGTGCCGGACATGGCGGGATGAGCGGTCGATATCAGGGATTGCGTGACGTAGCACTCGAATATGCATTTTTGTTCAAGGTTCTGGGTATTGCCTGAGGAACCTGGCGCGTTGTGCCGGTCTTAACTCCTGACACCGGCGGCCGATACAACACCTGTACCCTGTGGGAGCGAGCTTGCTCGCGATGGCGTCAGCACAATCAACATTACTGTTGCCTGTGAAGCCGCAATCGCGAGCAAGCTCGCTCCCACAAGGGATTTTCGGTGAATTCAAATTCGAGTCAGCAACAATCACAAAAAAGACCGTGACGACATGTCTGAACCAACCTTTCTGAACAACGAAATTCGCGACTGGCTAATGGATTGCGGCCTGTTCAATCAACTGTTGCCGGCGGACTTCGCCGCGGCTTCGGGCTACTTCAGTATCAGCACCATTGCCCAGGGCGAGGAGATCTTTCAGGAGGGCGATGCCGGCAGCTTCATGTGCATCATCCACACCGGTCAGGTGGCGGTGCAAAAAACCACCGCTGACGGGCAACGAGTCACCATCGCCACCTTGCGCAGCGGCCGCTCATTCGGCGAAATGGCCGTGCTTGATGGCGAACGGCGCTCAGCCAGTTGCGTGGCCGCGAGCAACTGCCAGTTGCTCAACCTGGGCAAGGACTCGCTGGAAAAGATGCTCAACGACGCACCGAAAATCGCCGCCAAAATCATCCGCGCTCTCGCCGTGTCCCTCTCCAAACGCCTGCGCATGGCCGACGGCCAACTGCTTTCGCAGCAGGTCTAGCCGCCCGGCGACTTGGATTTCGGCGGATTGGGCTCCAGCCCCGGCACGGGCTGGTCCTTGGTCGGCGGGCTTGGCATTTCGATCGGCACCAACGGCGGACCACTACTGCCGGGGCCGACTTTAGGCAAAGGCGCCGGGCTGATCTGCGGGTAAGGCGTGGGCGTCGCGGTGCCGGGCGAGCCGGGCATCGGCGCGGGGCTGACGGGAATCGATTGCAGCTGTTGCGCCTGCACTGCAGTTATCGAGAGCGCGGCCAGGGCAATGACCGTTAGAATGGTGCGCTTCATCAATGGCTCCGTTGGCCTTGTCGTCATAAACAGGCTACTCCCAACTGCGTCTGTTTGCCCTCCCGAGTTCTGCCAATTTTCTTCAAGTGAGCCCCATGAAACGTTTCGTTCTGCTGGACACCACCCCCATCCCTGAAAACGGCGGCGCCCTGTGCCTGTTCGAATATGGCGAGGATTTTGTCATCAAGATCCAGGGCGGCGACGGCGGACAATTGATGAACACGCGCATGCACGGCTCCGAAGATGCCCTGGCCGAGATCCCGTGTCGCAAGGTCGCCGGCCGGCCGAATTCGCGGGTACTCATCGGCGGCCTGGGCATGGGTTTCACCCTCGCTTCGGCGCTCAAGCACCTGGGCAAGACCGCCGAAGTGGTGGTCGCTGAATTAGTGCCTGGCGTTGTGGAATGGAATCGCGGGCCACTCGGCGAGAAAGCCGGAAACCCGCTTCAAGACCCGCGGACCGTGATTCGCATGGAAGACGTGGCCAAAGTCCTGCAGGCCGAGCCCCAGGGTTTCGATGCCATCATGCTCGACGTCGACAACGGTCCCGAAGGCCTGACCCAGAAAGCCAACAGCTGGCTGTACTCCGCCGGCGGCCTGAGCGCCTGTGCCAAGGCCCTGAGACCGAAAGGCGTGCTGGCCGTCTGGTCGGCCAGCGCTGACCGACAATTTTCCGACAAACTGAAGAAGGCGGGTTTCAAGGCCGAGGAAGTGCAGGTCTTCGCCCACGGCAACAAGGGCACCCGCCACACCATCTGGATTGCCGAGAAGCTCAAGGGCTAGGCTAAACTTCACCCTATAACCGTCATTAGTCTTTCAACAAAGGTGAACCCATGAGTTCGTCCACCCCGACCAACACCTCGAAGCTGGATCGCATCCTCGCCGACAACCAGCGCGACAAGGAAATGGGCTACCGCGACAAGGCCCTGAAGATGTACCCGCACGTCTGTGGCCGCTGCGCCCGTGAATTCTCCGGCAAGCGCCTGAGCGAACTGACCGTGCACCACCGCGACCACAACCACGACAACAACCCGCAGGACGGCTCGAACTGGGAGCTGTTGTGCCTGTACTGCCACGATAACGAGCACTCGCGTTATACCGACCAGCAGTATTTCGACGAAGGCTCGCTGAGCACACCGAAAATCGCCAAAGCCACGCACAACCCGTTTGCGGCGTTGGCGGGGTTGATGAAGAAAGAAGACTGAAGATTTTCAGCGCCTGATCTGGCCTCATCGCGAGCAAGCTCGCTCCCACATTGTTCTACGTCCGTCTGGACACCTCGGTCAACTGTGGGAGCGAGCCTGCTCGCGATAGCAATCGCTCAGACACCACCAATCTCAAACCGAACACCCCCGCCCCAATCTCCGTATAATCGCGCTTTTTTCCCGAAAGGCACCCCGCTCGTGGCAGACAAACGGTACAGCTGCATTGGTTTGTATAACCCCAAATCACCGGAGAACGTCGGTTCGGTGATGCGCGCCGCTGGCTGTTATGGCGTGGCGTCGGTGTTCTACACCGGCAAGCGCTATGAGCGCGCCGCCGACTTCGTCACCGATACCAAGCGCGTGCACTACGACATCCCGCTGATCGGCATCGACGACCTGAAGAAAATCCTGCCCCTCAATTGCGTGCCCGTCGCCGTGGAACTGGTCGAGGGCGCCCGCCCACTGCCGGAATACACCCACCCGGATCGCGCGCTCTACATCTTCGGCCCGGAAGACGGATCGCTGGATAAAGAAATTCGCGACTGGTGCGAGGACGTGGTCTACATTCCGACCACCGGTTGCATGAACCTGGCCGCCACGGTCAACGTCGTGCTCTACGACCGCATGTCCAAGGGGCTCAATACCCGCTCCGGGCCAAAATTCCGCTAATCGCCGCACATCCGATTGAACGAGCTGCCCGCCCCGGCTGTCAGCTTGACTATCGATCCCTGAAGCCTGGAGACAGACCATGAGCGAACTCAAACGCGTCGAGCGTATCGAATCCACCCCGTTCCAGAGCCCTTCCGAGCAGAACGTGCAGGGCTGGGAACGCGTCGGCTCCCTGGCCGGCGGTGTGGTGATGGTGGGCAAGGGCCTGCGTCGTGGCGGGATCTTTGGCCTGATCCAGGTGGCCATCGGCGGCGTGGCCCTGGCCCGTGGTATTACCGGCCACAGCTCGGCGAAAAGCCTGCTGGAGAAAGGCCGTCAGGACATGAACAACGTGCGGGCGAAAATCCAGCGGGCGGGTGAAGAACTGAGCCAGATGAAAGCCAATGCCGAGGCGGCGACCAAAACCGCGACGGTTACGGGCAATGATTCGTTGAAGTCACCGAAGACCGGGGTTTGATCCGGATCGTCCGGTGGGGCTGATGGCCCTATCGCGAGCAAGCTCGCTCCCACAGGGTTATGTGGCGTTCACAACAATTGCATTCACCTCCAATCATTGTGGGAGCGAGCTTGCTCGCGATGACGGACTCACTGAATCAACTCAGTACTCAGTACTTTTGAAGAACCACCGATCACGCTCTCGCTGAGCTGAACAAACGCCTGGGTATCGATATCCCCCAGCCGCATCGCCCCGCGCAACACGTCGTCCAGCGACCGCTTGTTGTGGGTTTTCAGGCGAATCTCGCGATCCAGTTCCTGCAGCAACACCACCGCCCTGGCCACCTGCATCGCAGTGATCTGTTCACCACGCAGCGTGGTGACTTTCTGGCTGTTCCTGACCAGTTTGGCGTGCAGGTTCTCGTAGCGCTCATCACTCATGCCACCAGCCCGGCGCACCAGTTCGATGGCGTAATACTCGGCAAAGCCTTCGCTGATCCAGTCACTGCGCTGGGTGCCGTTGATCCGCCCAAACATCTGGGCCAACTCGCGGACCAGGGCACTGGTGCCGCTTTCGCTGACCAACGGCAGACGACTGTTGAGGTAGATCGACTCATGCGCCGACTGGCTGCCGCGCCACATTGGGTCATTGGCCCCGACGATCAGCAGTTTGCCCGGGTGTCGCGGATACAGCGCCTGCACTTGCGGCCAGACGAAGGTCAGTAGCGTCAGCACATCCATACGGTGCATGCCCTGCCCCAGCGGCGAGGCGACGGTGACCTCGGTCTCGCCCAGACGAGTACGGCGGCTGCCGAGCTGACCCGCGAGCATCCAGCCGGTGGGCCGGTCGAACAGTCGGGAAGGGTTGTCGATACGGAATTTATTCGGGCCGATTCGTGGCCACGCGGTTTCAACGCTGTTCCAGCCACCGGGCAGTTCGAATTCGAGGCGTGCAACCAGTTCGATGCCGTCCTGTTGATCGAGTCTGGCAGCCGGTACCAGATCGTCGCCGCGCATCAACGCCCAGTGTGGCGTCATGCGCGTGTCGAAGCTGCCGCTCTTGCGCCCGTGGCTGATGTTCACGCGGTAGGTCAGGCTGGCCTTGTCGGCAGCAGGATGCCAGACACCACGCGCCGCATTGCCGGGGGTCAGCTGCCATTGGCCGTCAGCCTTGAAATCGCTGTAGTGACTGCCGTCGCCAAGGTCGAAATCCAGGCTGCGTACCACCGAGCCCTGGGCAAGCGTCAGGCGCACTTCGGCCTGATCGCTCTGGGGCAACAGGCGCACGTGGTAATCCAGATTGACCTTGTTCGCAGCCCATGCGGGCGAATTCACGACCAGTAATCCAACAACCCACGCCTGCCGCCATCCCACAGCCATACACACTCCTTCGTGAAAGGTTGAACCTCAGGCCATCAGCCTGCTCGGAAAATCAGGTGATCTTCCCAGTCATCTTCCGGCACGCTGCCTTCGGCGAGCATGCGCCCGGACTGGGAAATCCGCTCGTGATGAACAGCATCGCGATCACCGCACACCAGGTGGTGCCACAACGGCAGATCCTTGCCTTCGCTGACCAGGCGATAGCCGCAGGTCGGTGGCAGCCATTTGAATTCGTCGGCCTTGCCCGGTGTGAGCTGGATACAGTCCGGCACGGAGTCACGACGGTTGGAATAGTCCTTGCACTGGCAGGTTTTCAGGTCCAGCAGTTTGCAGGCGATGCGCGTGTAATAGACGCTGTTGTCGTCTTCGTCTTCAAGCTTTTGCAGGCAGCACAATCCACAGCCGTCGCACAGCGACTCCCATTCCTCCTGATCGAGTTGATCGAGGGTCTTGCGTATCCAGAACGGTTCTACTTTGGCGGCCATGGTTCGAGTATCGACATCAGGTGGTGAAAAGGCCGCCAGTCTAGTGCCCGAAGCCCCTTGGGCCAAGCATTGGCGACTGTCGGTAGAACAGGCTTGTCAGTTTTTGCGCTGCCAAGTAGGGTTTTGCGTCGTCCCCACTTTCAAACGTAGCCAGGAATCTCTTGATGAGTGCCAACCCACGCGTTGCCGATTACGCCATTCACCCTCAGTTCACCGATCGCTGGTCGCCCCGCGCCTTCACTGGCGAAACGATTCCAGAGGAAACCCTGCTGAGCTTCTTCGAAGCCGCCCGCTGGGCACCCTCGGCCTACAACTCGCAACCTTGGCGTTTCCTTTACGCACGTCGCGACACGCCAAACTGGGAGCGTTACCTGGGCCTGCTGAACGAATTCAACCGCAGCTGGGCACAACATGCTTCGGCCCTGGTGATCGTGATTTCGAAAACCACCTTCGCCGTGCCTGGCGCCACCGAAGAAACCCCGGCCCTGTGGCACACCTTCGACACCGGTTCCGCCTGGGGCCACCTGGCCTTGCAAGCGAGCCTGAGCGGCTGGCACACCCACGGCATGGCCGGTTTCGACCAGGAACTGACCCGCAAGGAGCTGAACATTCCTGAAGGCTACGCCCTGCACGCCGCCCTCGCGGTGGGCAAGCTGGGGGACAAGGCGAGCTTGGCGGATTACCTGCAAGCCCGTGAAGAACCAAGCCCGCGTCGTCCATTGAGCGAATTGGCGGCTGAAGGTGATTTCACCCTCTAAGCCACTGCAAAAAACATTGTGGGAGCGAGCTTGCTCGCGATGGCGGCAGGACATTCAACTTTGATGTTGGATGTACAGACCCCATCGCGAGCAAGCTCGCTCCCACAGGTTTGGTGTTCCAGGCAGAATCAGCGGTGGATCAATACCCGCGATCGAAATCCACTTCCCCGCGTAACGCCTCTCCCGCCTGATACGCCCGAAGGTTCTCGACAAACAGTTTCACCATCATCGAAGGCGAAGTAGGTGCCGAGCTGTGGCCGGTCAGCAGCAGGCCCCAGGCCGTCCAGAATGGATGACGCTGGGGCAAGGGTTCCTGACGGCACACGTCGATCACTGCGCCCGCCAGATGCCCTTCCTTCAAGGCTTCCACCAGATCCGCATCGACCACCGCCACACCGCGCCCGGCGTTGATGAACAACCCGGTCGGCTTGAATTGCTTGAACAGCGTCGCGTCGTAGATATCGTGGGTTTCCACGGTGTTCGGCAGCAGATTGACCACGTAATCGACTTCACCGACCAGCCGCGGCAGATCCGCCAGTGAACCGACCTCGATAAACGGTGCCTGCTCCCGTGCCGTGCTGGCAATGCCATACAACTCGACGCCGAACGGTACGAGGAACTGCGCGACACTTTGACCGATATCACCGGTGCCGACGATCAACACCTTGCGCCCGGCCAGGCTCTGGCCATGGCGACTGTCCCATTTGCGCTCGACCTGGCTGACCAGTCGCGCCAGCACTTCACGTTCGTGACCGAGCATGTACGTGAGCACGTACTCGGCCATGACCTGGCCGAAGATGCCGACTGCACGGGTCAGTCGATAGTGCCGCGGCAACCCATCGGCCAGCAGCGGCGTGATGCCGGCCCAGGTCGATTGCAACCATTGCGGTTGATGGCCCTGACGCAACAGGGTCGCCAGCAAATCAGGCTGGCCGAGCCACACCGGGCAATCGGCGGCCTGACTGGCCAGTTCAGCGGAATCACCGCTGGTCAGCACCTCCAGGTCCGGTGCCGCCTCGCGCAACAGTTGGGCGTACACCGGGTGGTCGTGTTCAGCAATCAGGACGCGCATGCTTCAAACCTTTCAAAAACGGTGCAGACGGCCGCCGACGGAGCAGTGCTCCGTCGATGCTGCCATCGCTAAAATCAATCAGTGTTTCATAACCACGCTGAACAGAGTCTGTCTGCCGCTCACATCGGATCGTTACGACGCAACAATTCTTCCGGCAGGTGCTCGATGTACTCGTCTTCGGCAGGCGGCATTTGCAGGTGATAACCCTGTTTTTCGAGGTTTTCCAGCACGACCGTGATGTCCTCGCGCGACAGTTTGCGCTCGGGGCTCAGCACCAGGTCGAACGCGTGGATGGCCTTGCCGAAAGCTGCCATCAGGGGATCCGGCACGCGCTCCAGAGCATCGCTCTTGAGCACATACAGGTACATTTCGTTTCTCTTCGAGCTGCGGTAGATGGAACAAATACGTTTCAAGGCTGTTCTCCGGCGGTGGCCAGGCTGTCGAGCAGCGCCTGGCCCATCAATTCGCGGCGCCAGCCACGCAGCGAATCAGGCAATTGGTAGGGACCATTGGGGAAGCCGCTCTTGAGCAGCGCTTCCAGGGTTTTCTTGCGCAGCATCAGTTCCGGCGCGATGTTCAGGCGTTCGGCTTCGGCCTGGCCTATGGCCTTCATTTGTTTGAGCAGCACAGCGGCATCCACCGGCAACGGCTCCGGCACGGCTGGTGGCCATTGATCAGGCGACACACTGCCAGAGCGCTTGATCAGATCAAGCAGAAACTCGCCGTCCTGACGCACGGTACGCGGGTGCATGTCTTCGATTTTCGCCAGGGCGCCGAGGTTATCCGGTTGCGTACGCGCCAGCGGCCACAACGAATGCTCGCGGATAATCCGGTTGCGCGGCAGGTCGCGGACCCGGGCTTCCTTTTCACGCCAGGCGCAGAGCTCACGCAAAACGGCGAGTTGAGCGCGGGACAGCTTCCAGGCCAGCTTGGCATCGCGATAGACCTCGTACGGGTCGATCTCGCGGCGCAGGTTGGCCACCAGTTCGGCGCCGTCTTCCAGGACCCAGGCGTATTTGTCGTCAGACAGCTTTGGGCGCAGCTTTACGAAGACTTCAGCCAAATGCACGGCGTCTTCGGCGGCATAGCTGATCTGGGTTTCGGAAAGCGGACGTTGCAGCCAGTCGGAACGGGTTTCACCCTTGGGCAGGTCGATGCCGAGCACTTCCTGCACCAGCCGCGAATAACCCATGGAAAAACCGAGGTTCAGGTAAGCGGCAGCCAATTGCGTATCGAACAGTGGCGCCGGCAGGCTGCCGGTCAGGCGTAGCAGGACTTCGAGGTCTTCGCTGCACGCGTGGACAACTTTGAGCACCGCCGGGTTTTCCAGCAACGCGGCCAATGGCTGCCAGTTGTCGATGGTCAGCGGGTCGATCAGATAGGCGCGAACGCCAACACCGATTTGCAGCAGGCCGGCGATCGGATAGAAGGTGTCGACCCGCATGAATTCGGTATCGAGGGCAACGAATGGCAACTGTTGCCACTCGGTGCACAACCGTCCGAGGCTATCGTTGTCGCGAATCCAGTGAATATCGATGGCCACACGGCTCTCCCTTGAAGAATGGCGCGCAGTATATATCGCCCCCGGCGATTTCCGCGCATCCACTGAACAAGAGCGTTAGCGAAAATTACTGCGTGACATACAGAATAGTCCGACAAAGTCGGGCTAGCTGGTCTTACCCAGCACATAGACCCGCATCCGCGCGCAACCAGGGAAAAAATCCTGATGGCTGAGCAAACGGAAACCCGCCTGCCTGAACTCGCTTTCTACCTCGGCCTTGCTCGGTAATGGCCGGGCCGGAACGCCCTCCACACCTGAATGTGCGCCCTTGAAAAGTCCGTCATGGCGCACCGCGACAATCACCGTATCGCGACTGACTCGGTAAAACTCACCCAGCATCGCCAGACGATGTTCCGGGTTATGGAGGAGCTGAAACAGTTGCATGCAAAAAATGCAGTCAACCGCGTTCTCCGACAAGCCAATCGAGAACGCGGAACTCTGAAAGGTCTTGACCCGCTTCAACAGACTCTGCGGGTGATGTGTGCGGGCATGATCGAGGATGTCCTGGGACGGATCCGTCGCAAGGATCACCCGATTCGCGTGCTCGGCCAGCACTGGCCAGAAACGCCCCACACCACAAGCCACATCAAGGATCAGACCAGGCTCGCCAGCGACCTTGAGTGCATTGCGCACCAGACGCTCCTCACGCCAGAGCGCCAGACGCCCGCCCAGACCCGGCGCTTGCGGCTGAAGGCAGACGCGCGCGTGCTCCTGGTCGTAGCGCCGGGCGATCTCAAGCTCGATGGCGGTTGGAGGCTGAGCAGACATGTGCAATGGCTCTTGATAAAAGTTCTACAGGCCGCAGGTCGGCGGCCGCCGCGTGAAACAGAATCGGAGCACTCAATCCTTGGCCAACACTCCGTCGGCCACTGGACCACGACATCCGGCAAACATGTCCAGATCCTGGTTGTACACCTTGCTGCTGACCTCCAGCAGCCCAAGCATCGAATGGAACAGGTTGTCCTGGCTCAGGGGTTTTTCACGACTCTGTTGCAGGCAGTGGGTATCTACCGCAAACGACTTTTTATAGCTGTCGGAGAACCAGGCAAACATGGCTACATGCTTTTGCTGCTCGGGTGCCAGCATGTAAGGCGTGCCGTGGAGGAACAAGTTGTATTCACCCAGGGACTCGCCGTGGTCCGACAGATACAGCATCGCGGTGTCCACTTTGCCCTGGTTACTGCGCAGCAGATCGATCAAGGTCGACAGCACATGGTCGGTATAGACCAGGGTGTTGTCGTAGCCATTGACGATACTTTCGCGACTGCAATTGTTCAGGGCATTACTTTCGCAAACCGGGGTGAAGCGCTCGAATTCTTTCGGGTAACGCTTGAAGTACTCCGGACCGTGGCTGCCCATCTGGTGCAATACCAGTACAGTGTCCTTGTCCAGGGTATCGATGAAATGTTGCAGGCCTTGCAACAGGATTTCGTCGCGGCATTCGCTGTTGTTGCACAGCGCCGGATCTTTCAGGTTGCTGACGTCCTGAATGGTGACGCGATCGCAGGTACCTTTGCAGCCTGACTGGTTGTCACGCCAGATCACGTCGATACCCGCATGCTTGAGCACGTCCAGCAGGCCTTCTTCGTTCTTTGCCTTGCTGGCGTTGTAGTCCTTGCGCCCCATATTGGAGAACATGCAAGGCACCGATACGGCGGTTTCAGTACCGCAGGAATGCACATCGGTGAAAGCGATCAGGCCATCTTCCTTACTCAGTTTCGGAGTGGTGTCGCGGCTATAGCCAAGGATGCCGAAGTTCTCCGCCCGGGCACTTTCACCCACCACAAGCACCGTCAGGGATTTGCGTCCGTGAGTTTGCCAGGCCGGATTGCGCTGGGCATCTTCACCGATCTTGACAAAGGGCTGCCGGGCCGTCGCTACTTTCTCGCGCAAGAAACCAGACGTGGCACCAATGTAGTTGCTTGGCACCACCATCAGGCGCAACTCGTGGTGATTGCGAAACAGCGAAGACAGGCCTTGATAGTTAACCAGTGCGACACCACCAATGACTGCCGCCGAAGCAAAAGTCACTAGGGCTTTACTGAGCAACTCACGATGCCAGCGACGATAACTAATTGGAGTTTTCCACAACAGCCATGACGGCAATACGCCGAGCAGCACAATATAAACAAACAACTTAGGTGACAGTAAGTCGCGCACTTCCGTAGCGTTGGTTTCAGCGAAGTTACGCAACATGCCGGTGTCGATCAGGACACCATACTGGCTCATGAAATACGCCACGCCCGCGCTAGTCATGAACAGCAGGGTCAGGACCGGCTTGAGCACCGGCCGGAAGGCCAGCAGGGTCAGCACAATGTTGAAGGCCGCGAAAATCATCACCCCAAAGGCCACGCGCATGACGATGCCCTTGCCGTCGGATGCGGTGATTTCGAACAGGTGTTGCCAGAGTACAAAATTGAAGCCAAACAACAAAAATGCGCTGGCAATCAGTGTCACCCATTCGGGGCGCACGGCTTTAATCTTAAGCATGAGTTTCGGCGGGTCCTGAAAAAAGGCGTCTTCGGAAAATGTGAAAATTTCATTTACCGAGACAGCTCTAATTTTAGGTAGTCAACCATCAATTTTTTGTGAAAAAGAAGCCAACAATTAGTTGGCTTATAAAACCAGCCTAGAACTTCCAGACTGGCTGAGAACGATTCAGCTCCAGTACAGCCTCGGCTCAAGCCTGGTGCAAATACCATCGCCAGTCCTGCTCGCCGACCTCCCCCATGAATTGACGATATTCGGCGCGTTTCACTGCCAGGTAAACGCCGAGGAATTTGTCGCCGAAGGCTTCCCTGGCCCAACTTGAACCTTCCAGCGATCGCAAGGTGGTCAGCCAGTCTGTCGGCAACAGTTTCGTGGCCTGGGCGTAGCCATTGCCTTCCACCGGCGCACCAGGGTCGAGCTGTTCGCGGATACCGCGATGAATACCGGCCAGAATCGCCGCAGCCGCCAGATAGGGGTTGGCGTCTGCGCCACAGATTCGATGTTCGATGTGCCGGGAATACGCAGGCCCGCCAGGTACGCGCAAACTCACGGTGCGATTGTCCACGCCCCAGGTGGCCGCCAGGGGCGCATAGCTGTTGGCCTGGAATCGACGGTAGGAGTTGGCGTTGGGGCAGAACAGCAACAGCGAATCGAGCAAGGTACTGAGCATGCCGGCGACGGCCTGCTTGAGCAGTGGCGTTCCATCCGGGGCTTCGCTGGCAAAGAGGTTGTTGCCGTCCTTGTCCGCCAGGCTCACGTGCATGTGCATCCCGGTGCCGGCCAGGTCATCGAAAGGCTTGGCCATGAAGCAGGCTGTCATGCCGTGCTTGTGCGCCACACCCTTGACCAGACGCTTGTAGCGCACCGCTTCATCCATCGCCTGTAGTGTGTCGGAGCGGTGCTCGAGGGTGATTTCCACTTGTCCCGGTGCGTATTCGGAAATGGCCGTGCGCGCCGGAATCCCCTGGAGTTTGCAGGCACTGTAGAGATCGGCCAGGAACGGCTCGATCTGCTCAAGCTCGCGCAACCCATAGACCTGGGTGCCGTGCGGACGCCCGCCATCGACATCCCGTGCCGGTTGCGGCCGGCCATTGCTGTCGCGTTGCTGATCCAGCAGGTAGAACTCCAATTCCGCCGCCATGACCGGGTAATAACCGTCTGCCTGCAAACCTTCGATGACTTTGGCCAGCAAATGACGGGGATCGGCAATGGTGGCGGGCATTCCCTCCGTCGGGTGCATGCTGACCTGCACGGCAGCGGTCGGTATCAGACGCCACGGCATTCGCGTGAGGCTGCCGCTGATCGGGTAGGCCCGGCAGTCGATATCACCGACGTCCCAGACCAGCCCGGAGTTTTCCACGTCATCGCCGTTGATGGTCAGGCCGAGGATGGTGCTCGGCAATGGCCGCCCGCTTTCATACACCGCCAGCAACTCGTCACGATGCAACAGCTTGCCCCGCGGCACACCGTTGTTGTCGAGGATGAACAGCTCGAACATTTCAATATCCGGGTTCTGCTCCAGAAAGGTCTGGGCTTCTTGCCGGGTGGCAAACGAGGTCGTGGCACTACTCATGGGAACTCTCTTTTTCCGTGTCAGGCGGGTGCGCAAAAGCACCCGTACTTTAATTCCGGCATCAACCGGAATATGTAGGAACAATCAGCGGAAAAAGCAGGAATCCGGCGGGCGCGCATGGCGGCAATGCCACAGCGCCCAGAAAGCCAGTTCAGAAGGAAGTGCAGAGAGGTTTGGCGCGGTGGCGGGCGTGAATCGACGACCAAGGCTCGACGCCCGAACGTCGATGGATGCCTTGAAGTGGATTGCGACTGGCCGACCGTCCATAGAGAGAACCGCAGAAAACAGATGACCCGCAGCGTCACACGATGGCTTGAGTCGTTAAATCAGGATTTGAAGAACCTTGGATGTCGTCTGGCTAAACATTTGGCTACGACTTGTATTTAATTTCTAAATACTTCGCCGGAATTTCTGATTTGCCGCCTCCAGGCCTCGCGCGCCTAATCGGAACCCTATTGTTCAAGGTCCGATCATGGAAAACACCCGAGCCACTTCCCGCCCTGCCCTCTGGCTCATGTTCAGCATTGTCCTGGTTGCCCTGAACCTGCGCCCTTCCATGGCCGCTATCGGGCCTCTGCTCTCGGCGATTCGCGACGACATTGCGCTGAGCTTCAGCCAGGCTTCACTGCTGACAATGTTGCCGGTGACGGCCATGGGACTGGCGATGTTTGCCGGCCTGCGCGTCAGCCAGAGATTCGGCGAGCAGCGCACGGTGGTGTTCTCGTTGCTGGTCATCGGCGTGGCCACGCTTTCGCGGTTGTTCCTTGATTCAGCCGCGGAGCTGCTCCTCAGCGCAGTGCTGGCTGGTATCGGTATTGCCCTGATACAGGCCCTGATGCCGACACTGATCAAATCCCGCTTCAGCGACCACGTGGCCCTGTGCATGGGGCTCTACGTCACGTCAATCATGGGCGGAGCCGCCATGGGGGCTTCCTTTGCGCCGCTGGTGATGGAGCGTACCGGCAGCTGGCGTATGGGCCTGGCGATGTGGGCCGTTCTCGCTGTGCTGGCATTACTCTTCTGGCGCGGCCAAAGCGCGGGGATGCCAACACTGGATTCGAGGGCATCCAGCAAAGGTTCGTACTTCGCCAATTCCCGCGCGTGGTTACTCGCTATTTTCTTTGGCCTGGGCACTGCGTCCTACACCTGTGTTCTGGCCTGGCTGGCGCCGTACTACGTGGAAAAGGGCTGGAGCGAACAGCACGCCGGATTGCTGCTCGGGTTTCTGACCGCCATGGAAGTGCTGTCGGGCCTGCTGACGCCCGTCATCGCCAATCGCAGCCGCGACCGCCGCATCGTGCTGACGGTATTGCTGGCACTGATCATCGCCGGATTCTGTGGACTGATTCTGAGCCCGCAGCATTTGAGCCTGATGTGGCCATGCCTGCTGGGGCTGGGCATTGGCGGCCTGTTCCCGATGAGCCTGATCGTGTCGCTGGACCACCTGGACAATCCATTGCGTGCCGGTGGCCTGACCGCATTCGTTCAAGGCATCGGCTACTTGATCGCTGGCCTATCGCCGCTGCTGGCGGGGATCATCCGCGGCCGGCTCGGCAGCTTTGAATGGGCCTGGTGGTCGCTCACGGCGGTCATGGCGCTGATGCTGCTGATGGTTTTTCGCTTCAACCCAAGGCACTACACCCGTCACATCCATTGACCTGGAGCCTGCCATGAAAACCACCTGTTTCGCCGTCGCTCACGCCAGCATGCTTCTTTGGGCCTTGTTGATCGCCGCATCGTTTTCCGCTGCGGCGCAAGTGAGCCAGGCCATCGACCCGATCCTGCTGACCGGTTTGCGCCTGTTGTTTTGCGCCTTGGTGTTTCTGCCGCTGTTGCTGCTAAAAGGCGATGCCGTCATGACCACCCGCGCGCTGCTGGGTCACGCGGTACTCGGCCTGCTGCTGGCGCTGTACTTCGGTTCGCTGTTCGAAGCGTTGCGCTACACCTCGGCCGTCAACACCGGGACGATGTTCACGCTGGTGCCGCTGATGACCCTGGGTTTCGAAGCCGTGCTGACACCTGACAGCCGTCTGAAACAACGGATTGTGCCGATGCTGCTCGCCGCTGCGGGGGCGGTTTTGTTGATCATGAAAGGCACCGGCCCCGGTGAGTTGCCATCGCCCTATGCACTGACGGTGTATGGCATCGGCTGCCTGGCGATGGCGCTCTACGCCCCCCTCAGTCAGCACCTGAAAGCCGATAGCCTCAAGGGACGCGGACCGGTGTTCATGACGTTCTGGAACATGCTGTTCGGTGCGCTGTTTTTGCTGGTGTCCTGTGGATTCAGTGGCGGTTGGCGCTCGGCATCATTACTGACGCTCAACGATTTCTATTGGCTGATGTACCTGGCGGTGTTCGCCACACTGGCGACGTTCTGGCTGCTGCACCGGGCCATCGGCGTGATCGCGCCGTCCTCGGTGATTTCCTACATCTACCTGAGCACGCTGTTCATCACCTTGTTTCACTGGCTTTGGGGGCGCCAGATGCCGCTGCCGCAGGAAATGGCCGGCGCGGTGCTGGTGGGCCTCGGCATGTTCGCGCTATTGATGTCCAGTCGCCGCGCCGTGTCGGCGATGGTCCAGGGCTGACAGGGTCTTGGGCGAAACGTCCTGCAAGGCATTTTCCCTGCTCGCTCATTCCGTTAGGATAATTCACCCACCCCTGCACACGGTCAGCGCAAGGGACCCAGCGAGACGCAATGGATGCTGAACAGCAATTCGCTTAGAAAACTCGACATGCAGGACCTCATGGTGTTCGTCGCCGTGTATGAGCAGAACAGCGTCACCGTCGTATCCGAGACGCTCTGCGTCAGCCAGTCAACGGTGAGTTACTGCTTGAAAAAACTGCGCACCAGTTTCGAGGACGAACTGTTCACCAATACCCGTACCGGCGGCATGCAGCCCACCGGCAAGGCCAGCGCGATGTACCCTCACGTGCTGAAAATCCTCGATAGCATCAACCTGTGTCACGCCGGCTTACCCACGTTCGACCCTGGCCTGCAACCGGTGACCTTCAATATCTGCGCACCGGAATATTTCGAGCAATTGATCCTGCCGCGCCTGTTGAAAACATTCGACCTCGCCGATCTTCCGGTGATGGTCAATGTGTTCAAACTCCAGGCCGATATCCCTGCCGAAGCGTTGCGCGAAGGCAGCCTCGACCTGGTGATGTGCTTCGGTCCGAACTTCCATCGCAGTCACATCGATTTCAAATCGCAGACGCTACTCGAAGATGACCTTGTGTGTGTTTTCGACAAACGCGCCACACCGGCGGAACCGCGCCTGAGCCTGCAAACCTATGTCGAACGTCGACATGTGTTCCCGACACCCTGGACGTCCGCCACCAACATGGTCGACGGCTGGCTTGCGCAGCAGGCACAACAGCGCCAGATCGTCGCACGCGCCAACAGCTACAGTGCAGCGCTGAAGCTGATTACCGGCACCGATTATGTCCTGACCCTACCCCGGCGCATCCAGCGATTGCTGGCCAGTACAGACACCTTCAATCACTGTGAAGCGCCCGAAGGCTTGCCGAGTTTCACCCTCGACATGCAGTGGAACCAGGGTGTCGATCAGGACAGCGCCAACACCTGGCTGCGAACGCAAGTGATCCAGGCCTGCGTCGAGCAGGAATCAGCCTGATGTTCAGTTGTTGATGGCGGTCTTGCTGTAGGAGTCGCGATCGATGTCGAGAATTTCCACGCACAACTGGACCTCGATGCTGCTCGGCCATTCACACAGCTCCCGCACCACCGCCAGCAGGCTTTCAGACAGCTGTTTCTTGATCTCTGCGGAACGACCACTCAACAGCGCCAGTTTCACATGCACGAACGCCCGCTCGGCCAGTGCCGTGCCGACCTTGAACGTCTCGACCTTGACCGCGCGGCTCTTGATGTCGAATTCGGCAGCAAACTGACCGGAACCCACCAATGTATTGTTCAACCGCATCAATGCCACATCGGCATTCAGATCAGTCAGGTTGGCGGTGTATTCCATGTGCAGGTGAGGCATGAGTCAGTTCCTGTTAGTAGGTGGAGAGGTCGTACATATAGCACAGCGCCGCCCTGTTCATTCGGGCGGTGGCAAAACGGCACGTTCACTCATGAACGCTTCCAGGCGCGAGCGTAACCAGCGCTCGGCAGGGTCGGTATCGACATGACTGAGCCAGACCATGGACAGGTCCAGGGTGGGTGTCTGGATGGGAAAGGGTTCCTTGAACAGCACTCCCGATGCAGCCATCGCCTCGGCGGTGTAGTCCGGCAGGCTGGCAATCAGGTCCGTCCCGGCAAGCAGCGCTGGCAGCGAACTGTATTGCGGTACCGAGAGCACCACTTGGCGCGTACGGCCGATGTCCGCCAGCCACTCGTCGGCGTAGCCACTGACGTTGGCGGTGTGGGATACCAGCACGTGCGGTCGCGCGCAATATTCATCGAGGGTCAGCGGTGTATCGGAGGCATCGGCGCGCAAAATGCTGGGCTGGATGTGCCGCAGCAACTTGCGCTTGGCATTGGCCGGCAAGCCACGGGTCTGGCTGATACCCACCGTGATATCGCCGGACGCCAGCAAGTCGGGAATCCGCCAGTAATCGACATGCTGCACAACGAACACCACGTTGGGCGCTTCCTGGCGCAGCGCTCGCAGTAATGGCGGCAACAGGCCGAACTCGACATCGTCGGACAGCCCGATGCGGAACGACATCGTGCTGCTGGCCGGGTCAAAATCATGGGTCAGGCTCAAGGCCACGGACAACGAATCCAGCGCTGGTGAGAGGTGCCTGATGATCTCCTCGGCCCTTGCCGTCGGCTCCATGCGATGGCCAACGCGTATGAACAGCGGATCATTGAACATCGCACGCAAGCGGTTGAGCGCCGAACTGATGGTCGGCTGGCCGAGAAACAGCTTTTCCGCCACCCGAGTGACATTGCGCTCGAGCATCAGCGTTTCGAATACCACCATCAGGTTGATATCCGCCTTGCGAAGTTCATTGCGATTCATCCACTGCCCCCCGATCCCCAAATCTGCTGACAGTTTAGGTAGCGGATGCGACTGCCGTCTATCCGACTCAGGTCCAACAGCCTGACACGGGTTGAAACGAAGCGGCCCTGAACGAGCAGCTTCCCCCTCAAACTTCCTTGATCGGGGTCTGCTCGCAGGTTCCCTTGATCAAACTGATTGCATGCAGGCAATCGGCCTTGTTGACGTACGCCTCCCCGCTGGCAATCGTTTCATGATTGCCAGCCCTCAACCGCCAACGCCATTGGCCCTTGCCAGTCAGAACAGTGCCGCGGATTTGTCTGTAAATCTCAAAATACATTGCTCGCTCCTTGCGATTGCTGGTGACTGCAGGTCAGTGCTCTGCAGTCATCAGAATAAAGGAGGAGTTTCCAAGGCGATTACTTGCAATGTCAGGGGATATTTCGCACTGGAGACCCAGAGTAACCGCGTACGAACTTTCCCGCGGACAAAAACAAAACCCCTACCTGCATACGCAGATAGGGGTTTCGGAATTTAATCTTGACGATGACCTACTCTCACATGGGGAAACCCCACACTACCATCGGCGATGCATCGTTTCACTGCTGAGTTCGGGATGGGATCAGGTGGTTCCAACGCTCTATGGTCGTCAAGAA
>NZ_JAHBDI010000035.1:0-36259 GCF_019956275.1 Pseudomonas sp. GL-RE-26 | reverse complement strand
CGGCAGCTACGGCCAGTTCTCCATCGGCACCGACGGTGCCTGGACCTACGTCGCCACTTCCGCCCACGACGAGTTCGCCGCCGGCACCACCTACACCGACACCTTCACGGTGAACAGTGCCGACGGCACTCTCACTTCGGTCACCGTGCATATCCTCGGCACCAACGATGCGGCCGTGCTGTCCGCCGACATCGCCAACCTCACCGAGACCCATGCCGCCGTCGACATTTCCACCGCCGGCACCCTGACCATCAGCGACGTCGACAGCGCCGCAACCTTCGTCGCGCAAACCAACACCGCCGGCAGCTACGGCCAGTTCTCCATCGGCACCGACGGTGCCTGGACCTACGTCGCCACTTCCGCCCACGACGAGTTCGCTGCCGGCACCACCTACACCGACACCTTCACGGTGAACAGTGCCGACGGCACCCTCACTTCGGTCACCGTGCATATCGCCGGTAGCAACGACTCACCGACGATCACTTCCAACGGTGGCGGTGCGACGGCTTCGATCAACGTGGCGGAGAACACCACGGCGGTCTCGACAGTGGCGGCGACCGATGTTGATCTGCCGGCACAAACGCTGAGCTACAGCATCGCCGGCGGAGCGGATGCCGCGAAGTTCTCGATCGTTTCAGGCACAGGCGTGCTGAGCTTTATCTCTGCACCCAACTTTGAAGCACCGACTGATTCGGGAACGAACAACGTTTATGACGTGATTGTGCGGGCGTCGGACGGCACGCTGTTTGACGACCAGGCAATCGGGGTAACCGTGACGGGAGTCAACGATAACTCCCCGGTGATCACCTCCAACGGTGGCGGTGCGACGGCTTCGATCAATGTGGCGGAGAACACCACGGCGGTCACGACGGTGGCGGCGACCGATGCTGATCTGCCGGTGCAAACGCTGGGCTACAGCATCGTCGGCGGAGCGGATGCCGCGAAGTTCTCGATCGTTTCAGGCACAGGCGTGCTGAGCTTTATCTCTGCACCCAACTTTGAAGCGCCGACTGATTCGGGAGCGAACAACGTTTATGACGTGATTGTGCGGGCGTCGGACGGCACGCTGTTTGACGACCAGGCAATCGGGGTAACCGTGACAGGAGTCAACGACAACTCCCCGGTGATCACCTCCAACGGTGGTGGTGCGACGGCTTCGATCAATGTGGCGGAGAACACCACGGCGGTCACGACAGTGGCGGCGACCGATGCTGATCTGCCGGTGCAAACGCTGGGCTACAGCATCGTCGGCGGAGCGGATGCCGCGAAGTTCTCGATCGTTTCAGGCACAGGCGTGCTGAGCTTTATCTCTGCACCCAACTTTGAAGCGCCGACTGATTCGGGAGCGAACAACGTTTATGACGTGATTGTGCGGGCGTCGGACGGCACGCTGTTTGACGACCAGGCAATCGGGGTAACCGTGACGGGAGTCAACGACAACTCCCCGGTGATCACCTCCAACGGTGGTGGTGCGACGGCTTCGATCAATGTGGCGGAGAACACCACGGCGGTCACGACAGTGGCGGCGACCGATGCAGATCTACCAGCGCAGACGCTGAGCTACACGATCCTGAATACGGCCGGGACGGACTTCAGCAAGTTCTCGATCAGTTCGAGTGGGGTGCTGACGTTCAATTCGGCGCCCGATTACGAGAATCCCCAGGATATCGGTGGCACCGACGGCGACAACGCCTACGTTGTGGACGTTCAGGTGGCCGACGGCAATGGCGGAACCGACACGCAGACCATTACGGTAAACGTGCAGAACGTCGTTGAGACGCCAGTTGATACCGTGGCTCCAACAGTGACTTCCATTACTGCGTCCCCAATGTTAGGGAACAACGATAGCGGCAAAATAACCATCACGTTCAGTGAAGCTGTGATTAACTTCGATATCAGTGATTTCAGTGTCACCGCAGGCCGCGGAACCCTCAGCAACTTCTCCGGTAGCGGCAATACTTACACAGTGGATTTCACAAGAGCAGCCGGCAATGGATCTAATGGATCTGTAAAAGCCAGCGTTACAAACACCTACACGGACTTGGCTGGTAATACGGGTGTTGCGTTCACCTCTAGCGCAAATCTCCCGGCAGGTGTGGCTGGCGAACCCATCAATCTAGCCCTCAACGTTCCGTCGGCCGATATCAGCGGCCCAATAAGGGTGGCCATCAGCGGTGTTCCCTCGGGATGGACGTTCAATGCAGGAACCGACAACGGCGACGGCACCTGGACAGTGCAGACTAGCGATCCCGACGCATTGACTGTGACAACTCCAAGCGAATTCGCCGGTGCGTTGGTGCTTGATGTCAACATGTACTGGACCAACGCCGACGGCAGCATTGGAAATGCCTTTGTGTCCGACAACGTCGAAGCCTACGCCCCCGGCTCGCCGATCTTCGCATTGTCAGCGGACGACAACCTGACCGGCTCGTCTGGTGCCGACACCTTCGTCTTCGCCCATCCGATCGGCAACAACGTCATTTACAGCTTCGATGCGACGGCGGACAAGATCGACTTGATCGGCTTCACGGGCGTCAACGATTTTGCGGATGTGAGTATCGTCAACGACGCGAACGGCAATGCCGTGCTCAGCATCGGCGCCGACCAGACGATCACTGTCAAGGGCGTGGATGCGGCGGCGTTGAGCGCGGCCAACTTACTGTTCGATGTGGACCCGGTCACGACCAATACGGGCACCATCACCATTGCCGACGGCGCGATCATGCCGTTCGGTGGCAGCATCGACAACAGCGGCACCATAGAGCTCGGCTCCACCGGCAGCGGGACCGATCTCGAGATTCTGTTCCGTGGCGCGACGTTGAGCGGTGGCGGGCACGTGGTTCTGTCCGACAGCGCGCAGAACGTGATCTTCGGTGGCAGCGCGGACACGGTGCTCACCAATGCCGACAACACCATCTCGGGTGCCGGCCAGTTGGGAGCGGGGCAGATGATGCTGGTCAACTCGGGCCTGATCCTTGCCAGCGGCGTCAACTCGCTGGTGATCGATACCGGTAGTAGCGCCGTGACTAACTCTGGTGTGCTGCAAGCCAGCGGCAGCGGCGGATTGGTGATTGAAAGTACGCTCGTCAACAGCGGCAGCCTGTGGGCGAACGATGGCAACATCACCGTCCACGCAGATGCCAGTGGCGCGGGGAGCGCGACTATCAGCGGTTCGGCGATACTGGAGTTCGGTGCTGCCTCCGATCAGCATGTGACGTTCGACAGCGGTGCAGCTGGCACGCTCAAGCTCGATGTGTCGACGGCGTTCAGTGGCAGCGTCAGCGGTTTTACCGCAGGTGACAAGCTGGACTTTGGCGATGTTGCGTTCGGCGCCAATACGCAGATCACCTATGCAGCGAATGACACAGGCACCGGCGGCATGCTGAGCGTGAGCGACGGTGCGCATGTGGCGCATCTCGCGATGAATGGCCAATACGCGGCCGCGGGTTTGCAGGCGAACGCCGAGGGTAACGGCAGTGAGCTGGCCTACGATGCAGCGGCGGCAAACCACACGATGCTGGGCGGCCAGGCCAACGACGTTCTGGTCGGCGGTGCGGGTGACGATCTGTTCTTCGGCGGGCTGGGCAACGACACGCTCAATGGCGGCTTCGGCAACGACACCTTCATGTTTGCTGCGGCAGGCTTCGGCAACGACTCGATCCAGGACTTCGATATCGATCCGGCCGCAGGGCAGGACTTGCTCAATATCGCAGGGCTGGGGATCAGCAGCGAGACGTTCGCTGCCAACGTGAGCATTGCGGCTGACGGGGCGGACACGGTGATCGGGATCGGAGCGGACACTATTCGCCTTGTCGGTGTTAACAGTGCCGGTATCGATCAGGCGGACTTTATCCTGATGACATGATGCTTTTGCTGCTGGCCGCACGTTGCTACGGGGTTGCAGACCCCATCGCGAACAAATCCGCGATGGGGTCTGTGGGCGGTAAAGTACTGGTTGCGGCGGCCTTTGCAGCGGGAACTTCAGGGTACTGGCCAGGTCAATTGGGGCCCTGTATCGCAGATGCCGAGCAGCGCTTTGGCCTGTTTTACTTCAGTGCCTTCCGAGATCAGTCGAGTTCGCCCCCCTGATGCCAACCAAGAGTTTTCTGCCGGGCCTCATCCTCGTGTTCTGCGCCGTCGCGTCGTTTTGTTCCGTCGCTGCCGAGCGGAGAGCGCCCGCGCAAAGCAACAGCGCATCAACCACCCTGATCGAAACCGCCTCGCGGCAGTATGAAAATGGCCAACTGGACCAGGCCGCTGCCACGCTTGAGCGTGCCCTGCATATCCAGCCGAACAATCCCGCGACGCTGCATTACCTCGGTGTGTTGCGTCTTCAGCAGGGGCAGTACCAGCAGGCTGAAACCCTGGCGGCGCGCTCGAACATGCGGGTTGGTCGCAACGTCGAGTTGCGCAACCGCAACTTCCAGTTGATCCAGGCGGCGCAGCAGGCCCAGGCTTCGGGTACCCCACCCAATGCCAAAGAGGACCTGGCCGCAGCACAGAAGGGGCTGCAAGAGGAGGCTCAAAGGCGCCGCGAAGCGGAAATGGCCGTTGCTGAACAATCCACTCCGGACACTGGGCGCGACACTGGCAACTTCGCTAGCGCAGAGACAGGTCGGGATTCGGATGCGCCGACGACTGGCAGAGCCAGGTCCGAAGGAAAATTGCAAATGGCTAATGTCGAGCCAGAGCCCGCGTACGGTGAGGTTGAGATCCCCCGCGGACATTTACCGCCGCCGGGTAAATGCCGAATCTGGTTTCCTGATCGCCCGCCGGGGCATCAGCCTGCACCCGGTAAATGCAAGAAACTGCGATATCGGGTTCCGTCAGGAGCCTACCTGGTGCACGGTTGAGTTTCTGAGTCTCCACTTCTGGCTGGGGGGCTGTCCGTCGCGAAGAGCTGCAAACGACTGTGATCGGAACAAAGCTACCTGCCGAAAACGGTACCAAATGCGGACTGACCGATCGTCACCAATTGGATCAAAGCCAATACAGGAGCGCAATGGTATACAACCAGCCGATGCTGAGGGTGATAGTCAGGTAGACCACCACGAGCACCAGAGAGTGATTCCACATGACACGGACCTCCCATAACCACGGTTTGAGGCGCGTCAGGGGCGTCTGATAAACCGAGTAAACCTAGATCAAGCCCGTACTACCGCATCCGCACTGCACCTGAATCGGCGGGCACTTCACCGTGCCAAACGAACAGAACACACAGCAGTCACCGGGGTTCGGGCGTAACAGGGTTTTGCAACTGCCACATTCGTAGAAAAACTGACAGGCATCGGTGGGCATGGCTTCGCGCTTGGCGAAACCGCAATGCGGGCAGGTCAACACGGATTCGAGGATGACGGCACTCATGGTTGCCTCACTTGTGAACGGTGGAGGGATAACCCGCCTTCGTCGTCGCCTTGGTCAACGCTTCAGGATCGGCTGTATTGGGGGCATAGGTGACGATGGCCATTTTCTCCGCGAAATTGACCTTGACGGTACTCACGCCGGACAACGGCTCCAGCGAACTCTTGACCGTGATCGGACAGACCGGACAGGTCGTGTTCTGAACGTCGAGCCTGACGGTTTCCGCTGGAGCCTGAGCCATCGTTTTCTCCATTAAACTGATCTAACCCAGGGTCACTTTACACTCCGTACCTGGGTACAGAATCAAGGGGCGTGTGATGGCGACAGGGCTGAGTATCGGCAAGTTGGCGGCAGCTGCCGGGGTGAACATCGAGACTATTCGCTATTACCAGCGACGCGGCTTGCTGGATGAACCGCCAAAGCCGCTCGGTGGTTATCGGCACTATCTACCGGAGCAGGTCAAGCGGTTGCGCTTCATCAAGAGGGCGCAGGCGCTGGGGTTCACGCTGGATGAGGTGGGCATACTGCTGAAACTGGATGCGGCTTGCACTTGCCGCGAGACCCGGGCACTGGCCGTGCACAAGCTGGCCCTGATCGAGCTAAAGATGGCTGACCTTGCCGCACTGCGGCAGGTACTGGGCGGACTGGTTCAGGAGTGCGATGCAGGCGCCGGCGGGGCCGCTTGCCCTATCATCGATGTGCTGAACAGGGAGTAATGCCTGGTTGCAGGGCATCATGCACAAGTGTCAGGCCACCACCCCGTGCAGTGCAATCGTAAGGCCGCTTGCCAGCGGTCAGGAATGACCGTTTCCGGCCTCTTTTTGCCTGTCGCGAGGGGCTGCTTGCGACCCTGAGCGGCCTGTCATGTCAGGCATCAATCGGTAAAAAAACAGTCACTCCCTTATAGTTACACACCTATTATGACCGGTGATTGAGCTACTCGGCCTTTTTACCGGAGGTCACGAGTTCAATCGGATCCGTTATGTAGAACAAACAGGTAGATATGCAGGGTGAGGTTCAATCTGCCTGTACCGATCAACTAAGATTTTTCGCTGGCGGATCACGTTGAGGGTAAACATGCGGAGCCTCGATTCTCTCCTTGAGCTTGGCAGCAAAGTCGTGAGCACTTTTTTCATGCCGAAACTGAACTCGTCTGATGCCAAAACATACAGACCAAAGAGCTTCGCTTTGACTGGATAGGTACTCGATTTTCACTGACATGATCATGTCTCCAGGGCGTGATCCAAGGGTTAAAAGTGGATTTCAGCGGTCTTGAGGCCCAAGTCTCGAAGCTCGGCGATCAGGTCATCCAGATGACCGAAAGACTCGACTTCCTCGTTGTCGTCAACCAGGAAATAACTTCTCCCGGCGTCCTTCTTGAAGAACACGATCCACTCCTTGGGGTTGGTCGGGTTTGCGATCACATGGGTGTCAAAGGTCACGCCTTCGGCGTGTTTGCTTTTCACAGTTTTACGATTCATGTCAGTCACCACGCTACACGCGCTCTCAAGATTCTCTATTTGCAGTGCATGCCCGCCCAGCTCCATCTGAACTTTCTCTATAAACATTTCCAGCCGCCGGAAGCGGTGGATCAAGGGCATTTCAATTATCACTGTATGTTAATATTATGCACATGCATCCACTGAGGAGCTAGCCATGATTGCGATAGGTGAGGCATGGAAGGCAGGGTTGTTGGGGCGAGAGCATTGGCTCCGCAATTTGGTGTCTGGCGTGATCGTCGGGGTCGTGGCGCTCCCCCTTGCAATGGCGTTTGCCATTGCATCTGGCGTCAAGCCTGAGCAAGGCATCTACACCGCAATCATCGGTGGTCTGCTGGTTTCACTCTTTGGCGGAAGCCGCTTGCAGATTGCCGGGCCGACAGGTGCGTTCATCGTGATTCTGGCGGGGGTCACGGCCAAGCATGGTGTTGACGGTCTGCAAATCGCCACGATGATGGCGGGGGCCATGTTGTTATTGCTGGGGATGGCCCGGCTCGGTGCAATCATCAAGTTTATCCCCGATCCGGTGATCGTCGGATTCACCGCAGGCATCGGCGTGATCATCTGGGTCGGACAGTGGAAAGACTTTTTCGGTTTACCGAAGATCAGTGGAGAGCATTTCCATGAAAAGTTCTGGCATTTGCTCCAGGCGCTCCCGGATCTTCATATGGCCACGACCCTGCTGGCTGTACTTAGTCTTTTCCTGGTAATCACTGCTTCCAAAATTCCCGGACTCAAACGGGTACCTGGCCCATTAGTCGCAATGGCGGTAGCTACGGCGATTCAGTCAACCTTTCATTTCGAGGGGGTAGCCACGATTGGCAGCGCATTTGGTGGCATACCTCAAGGCCTTCCAGCGTTGAGCCTGCCTGAAATCACGCTGTCTCGCGTCATCGATTTGATCGGTCCGGCGTTCACTATCGCCATGCTTGGAGCGATCGAATCGCTGCTGTCCGCAATGGTGGCCGATGGCATGGCAGGCACTAAGCACGATTCCAATCAGGAGCTGATCGGTCAGGGAGTGGCTAATCTGGTCACGCCATTGTTTGGCGGTTTCGCAGCTACCGGAGCCATTGCCCGTACTGCAACCAATATCCGTAACGGCGGCACGAGCCCGTTGGCCGGCATTACGCACGCGGTCACGTTGGTGCTTATTATTCTGTTTCTGGCACCTCTGGCCTCAAACATCCCACTGTGCGCCCTGGCCGCCATTCTTTTCGTGGTCGCGTACAACATGAGCGAGTTGAAGCACTTCAAACGCATGGTCCAGCGGGCCCCTCGCGCAGACGTAGCTATTCTGCTCATCACTTTCAGTCTCACAGTGTTCAGTGACTTGGTGATCGCTGTGAATATCGGCGTCATCCTTGCGATGCTGCACTTCATGCGCCGCATGGCCTCATCTGTTGAGGTACAACAGGTAGTCGAGCACGAGCTTGAAGTAGAGTTGAGGGCCAATGGGCACACTCGCCTGCCGCCAGGGACATTGATTTATACGATTGAAGGGCCATTGTTCTTTGGCGCGGCTGAGACCTTCGAGCGAGTCTTGGCACAGACCCATACCGATCCACGTCTGCTGATTATTCGCTTGAAGCGTGTACCGTTTATGGATATCACTGGCTTGCAGGTGCTGGAGGAGGTCATTCAGCAACTGCACAAGCGCAATATCGTGGTGAAACTCTGCGAAGCGAACACGAAGGTGCTCAACAAGCTCGAAAGGGTGGGTATCTTGCAAGAAATCGGCACGGAGCATTACCACGCCGACTTCAACACCGCGCTGGCTAAAGCGGTCAGCCTCGCAGAGGGTCCGTCGACCCTTTAGAGGCTTGCTGCCCGTGTCAGGTTATGACTTGGTACTGGCGGCATGCTTGCTTTTGGTCGAATAGGTGGCACCGTGGGTGTCCAGGTAGTCACGAATCAGTTGACGGACCACCTGAGAAGGCGTCAGGTCTTGTGCTGCACAGAGTTCCTCGAAGGCTTTTTTCTTGACGGGATCAATGAGCACAGTGAGGCGCGCAGTCTTGCTTTCCATGGGGTATTCAATCGCTCAAGTCGCTAGATGTTAATCAAATTGTAATTGCCTTGTCCGGTGCTGTCACTGTACTGCGCGTTACTTCGACTTTACTCACAAGAAAATATTTGGCTCTCACGGTGGGTGATGAGTCGGATCTGCTTCGACTCCGCGTGGATAATCCCCATCCGCGAGGAAGGGAGCAAATTTATTCTAAGCTAGCCGACTGCCTGCAACGGGTAGACTGTGGGCAGTCACGAGCGACCGGATATGGCCGTTATCAGCCTGATGTAGATGCAGTAAGCCATAGAGAAAAGATGGGTTGAGAGAGCCTGGTGGTACAAAATTGGTACGAGCGGAATTGAAAACTGGCGTAACCCGTTGTCCTGATGCCCAAAGCCCCCCAGTTAATTATGTGGGGCGCACAACTCAAAGGTGAATCGCCGCCGCGGTCCGAAAAAGAAACCGCGGCGACCGATCGATCAGGCTGTGGGGAGCAGGCCTTTCTGTTTGGCGACATGAGTCGCCAGTGCGTCCATCAAGTCCGGGGACAGGCAGTCATAGGGCTCCAGGCCGATCGAGCGCAGGCGCTCGCGGATAGCCTTCATTTGCGCTGGCGGTGTGCCGGATTCGATGATGGAGGACACGAACGCCGCGAATCCCGACGCAGCCCATCCGCTCTGGGGCGAAAGCTCGGTGCGACCGCTCGGGTACCCAGATCAAGAATGGTCTGCGATGACGCCTCGAGCGCGGCTAGGTCCGCGCACGGGCGAGTGTGCCGAATTCAAATGGAATCCACACACGCCCAAGGTTTTTCAGGAATGTGGAGATCGAGTAACGCCCAATACTGTGTTGCAAAGCCAGGTATCGGTGCTGACGCTTTCAGCGACTTCGAGACGATGGTCAGCGCAGAGGTTGGAGGCTGGTTTTGAAGGTAGTGACCACACGGTTACGGCCTTCGTGTTTAGCGTGATACAGGCGTTGATCGGCTGTACGCAGAATTGCCTCGATGGTGTCGCCATCGCGACCGGATTGCGATACGCCGATGCTCACTGTGACCACGGTTGACCGCTGCAGGCCATGAAAAGAACTGTTTGCAACGGTGCTTCGCAGACGCTCAGCGATTTCGTGCGCGCCTTCAAGTGAAGTCTGAGGTAGCAGTATCATGAATTCTTCCCCGCCCACTCGGGCTACACCGTCATACGGCCGGATCGAATCGAGGCATTTCTCCACGAAACTCTTCAGGATGTCATCGCCAACCTGATGCCCGAAGCGATCGTTGATGGACTTGAAATTATCCAGATCGAGTGCCAACACGGAGAACGGCGCACCGCCGCGTTTGGTCCGGCCAATTTCGGCTTCGACCCGCTCCATGAACCGACGCCGATTATCAGCGCCTGTCAGTGGATCGGTCGCCGCAAGGTGCCCGAGTTCTTGATTGGTGCGCTGGAGTTCCTGCAGGGCGCTCTCGGTATACGCCATCGCTTCGGCAAGACGCACCATCAACTCCTCCTGGCTGTAAATCTTCGAAAACGACCGCGTGGTGAGGAACGCTTGCACTACCCCATAGCTCAACATGAAAAATCCACCGGCGAAGATCGCGTGAGCGAGCCACCACATATGGTTCCACGGACGTGCAAGGATGAAGGCAAGAGAGGACAGCGCGAACGCGGTGACCGAGATGATGAAAATTGTCATCAGCGGCGATCGGATACGACGCAGCAGGAGTATTGTCACGGTCAATGTGGAAAGAACGAGGGCACCACCCTCCATCGAGAGGCGCACCGCGAGATCGCCGGCGATCGGCGAATTCGCGACGTACGCCACTGCCACGTCAACCACCAGGAACACTCCTATCCAGGTCAACCACGGGCGGGCCTTCATTCGTTGGTCCGCGGCATCAGGTGGGCGGTGGTACGACAGCAATCCGACTAACAGCAAAATCGACATGACCAGTCGAGAGGCTGGTCCATAAAGCAGGAAGAGCCAGATATTGTGGTGTGCTTGCCCGGTGAACGCACCATGCAACGCGTAGATCAGTACAAAACCGAGAAATCCAAGCGTCATCCATCGCAGCAGCGGATCTCCCGATGACTGATAGCAGCGCCACGTTACGTAAGTAACAAACGAGCCTGCCAAGGTGGCTGTCGTGATCGCAATTACATGGAACAGGTGATTCTCGAATAAAAGCGTGGGGTCCTGGAAAAAGTATAAGTAGCCAATCAGATAGGCCGGAACACACGCAAACCCTGCGAGCAGCAAGTAGGCGTAAACCTTGACCATGAGGCGAACGGCTTCAGGTGGCTCGTCGGTGGCGATGAGATTACTCATGGTTCCCTCCAGTCTTGAATCCATATAGCCAACACCGGTCCGGTGTTGGCGCCGCCTGCATGCCAACGGTCCCTCGCATCACTACGCAAATATCGAATGGACCGTTCTATGGCGTTTCAATTATGGATAAGAATTTAACTTTCTGATCAGAGTTTTTTCAGGAAGTCCAGTAGCAGCTCATTGACCTCTGTCGCGCGCTCTTGCTGTATCCAGTGGCCGGCACCTTCAAGGATATGACAGCCGCGCAGGCCCGGCAGTGTCTGCGCGAAGGCTTCGATCTGCCGCGGGGAGCCCGCAAACCTCAGCACGGCGTCGCGGCTCCCGGCAATGAACATCGACGGCTGCCGGATAATGCAATCGCGCCAAGGTGTCAGCAGTGCCCATGAGCGCGTCATGTTGCGGTACCAGTTCAAGCCACCGTGAAATCCGCTGCGGGTGAATTCACGGGTGTAGTAGGCAATATCCTCGAGGCTTAGCCAGGCTGGCAGGGTTTCGGGCTCGATCATCCCTCCCAGGAAGCCCTGGCCCGGCTGCAGTCGGCCGAACACCGGCCCATCGGGCCCGTCACCCGAGCCACTGAAGTAGATGCGTCGGATCGATGACTCGACGTCCCTTTCCAGCTCGGCCTCGGCCACACCCGGCGCCTGGAAATACTGGATGTAGAAGTCGCTGATACCCCGCGAGGCAAGCGCGCTCAGGAGCTCCACGCGCGCCGGTGGCGAGAAGGGAACACTCATGCCGACCACTGCGCGGAACAGATCGGGTCGCATCAATGCTGCGCTCCAGGCCACCTGCGCGCCCCAGTCATGGCCGACGATCACGGCTTGCTGTTCGCCAAGAGCGTTGACCAACTCGACCATGTCACCTACCAGGTGGAGCGTGGTGTAGGCGTCGGGTTCGGCCGGCGCATCTGTGCCGCCATAGCCGCGCATGTCGGGCGCTACCGCTCTGTAGCCGGCGGCCGCCAGCGCAGCAAGCTGGTTGCGCCACGAGTACCACAGCTCCGGAAAACCGTGGCATAGCAGGACCAGCGGGCCGCAACCTTGCGTTGCAATCTGCATGCGGATGCCATTGATGTCGAGCAGTTCGAGGTGTGGCTCGTTCATATGCGCTTCCTGCGATTCAAGGGATGGCCCCCAGCAACCGCGGCAGATTCGCCGCAGCCTGCTGCCTGCTGACAGAGAGGCGATGCAGCTGTACCAGTTTCTCTGTGTCGGTTTCTTGCAAGCCGCTGACCACCGCCGTCATAAAGTACAAACGCGACTGCCTGATCCAGCGGGCCAGGCCTTCATGTTCTCCCCAGCGTAGTTGGTTACCCAGGTAGACCGCCCACATTCTGATCCAGTCCGTGGGAACGTGAGGCGGGGGGACCATCGTGCAAAGCGCGTTCATTTGCGTTTGATCGGCCAGATGGCTTTCCACATAAGCGATCAAGGCCGCGCTGAACAAGGGTTGGCAGCTACTTACCATCAACAGGTTGATCTTGCTTCCGTCGAACACCTTCATTTCAGGCAGTGACGGGATGGCACTGGCGCTGCAGTCAATGTGCAGGGCATCTGGGCTCGTGGCGATGCTGCCTTGCTCGAGCACGATGCGCGTTGACTCGAGCACTCGCACCCGCCCCAGGCGCACAATGTTGTCGATGCGTCGAAGCTCACGTAACTCCGCCTGTGTGACGGTGGCGCAGCGGTAAGCAGTGGGTTCGACGGACTTGTCCAGGCGCAGGAGCTGGCCCGCCGCCTCAAGCCTGGAGAACAGGTCCGGGATCGAGTCTGCGGCTGCGATGGCCTCAAATTGTGCCGTGAGGCCGCCGATTGTTCGTTCGAAGCCATCGAGACCGGGTTGCAAGTTGGCCCGGTCGATCAACCACGGATCGTTCGGCATGATCCAGCAGATAGCTGCGGGCGCAACACCGTTTTGCAGCAACCACAGGCAAGCGTCGATCCCGGTCTTGCCCGATCCCACCACTACGTAGCCAGAGTGTGGGTGCTGGATCTTCGGCAGGTCGTTCAGTGGCACGCACTGCACGCCGGGCTCCACCCTGTACCTGGGCAGGTGGGTCGAGGGAACTGCTGTCTGGGCATGGGTGGCGTCCACCACCTTTTTGTACACCCGAACCTGATGGTTTACGCCGCTGACGAGCGAGGTAAACCGGTGGTCGTCAATGCGGTCGCCGGTGTAGTTGCACATGGGGAAGTAACGGATCCGACCTGACGGCAGAAACTGCTGATTCATCACCTGGTCGAAGTAGCTCACCACCTCGGCGCCGGAGGCTAGTTCATACAAGCCCTCGTTCAGTGCCGTCGTGTCTTTCGTTCCGCTGCCCAGTTCCCGCGAGTTGACGCCATAGAAGGCCGAGGGCTGGTGCAAACGGACAAAGGGGTAGGCATCATTCCAGTGCCCGCCAGGTCGACCGTGTCGATCCACCATCACGATGCGTGCATTCGTTTCCTTGAGTAGCGTATCGACGAAGGCCATGGCCATCGCGCCAGCACCGATGATCAGGTAGTCGGTTTCGATCGGATTTGCGTCCATATGGTTGCACCTTCCTGGAGGTTGCCCCTCCTTAACCTCCGAAGATTAGCCACCAATGCCGCGCGCAATAGAACGAATGCTCCTCACCCACATAACCAATGGAGTTAATGGCTGCAGCCTGAATGTCCATACTCAAGTCGGTATGCGCGAAGAAACATCCAACTACACGGCCTCCAATTGGATCAAAGCCAATACAGGAGAGCAATGGTATACAACCAGCCGATGCAGAGGGTGATAGTCAGGTAGACAATCACGAGCATCAGGGAGCGACTCCACATGATACTTACCTCCCATAACCACGGTTTGAGGCGCTTCAGGGGCGTCTGACAAACCGAATAAACACAGGTCAATCCGTACTACAGCATCCGCGCTGCTCCTGAATCGGCGGGCACTTCACCGTGCCGAATGAACAGAACACACAGCAGTCACCGGGGTTCGGGCGTAGCAGGGTTTTGCAACTGCCACATTCGTAGAAAAACTGACAGGCATCCGTGGGCATGGCTTCCTGCTTGGCGAAACCGCAATGCGGGCAGGTCAACACGGATTCGAGGATGACGGCGCTCATGGTTGCCTCATTTATGCACGGTGGAGGGATAACCCGCCTTCGTCGTCGCCTTGGTCAACGCCTCAGGCCCCGCCGATCTGTTGAGCCATCGTTTTCTCCATTGAATCGATCTAACCCAGGGTCACTTTACACTCCGTACCTGGGTACAGAATCAAGAGGCGTGTGATGGCGACCGGGCTGAGTATCGGCAAGTTGGCGGCAGCTGCCGGGGTGAACATCGAGACTATTCGCTATTACCAGCGACGCGGCTTGCTGGATGAACCGCCAAAGCCGCTCAGTGGTTATCGGCACTATCTACCGGAGCAGGTCAAGCGGTTGCGCTTCATCAAGAGGGCGCAGGCGCTGGGGTTCACGCTGGATGAGGTGGGCATACTGCTGAGCCCATGGCCAACGCAGCGCAATGTGGTCTTCGCTGGGCAATGCCAGTGGCCTGTTCTGCCTGTCGGCGGCTGCGATGCTGGGGTTGGGGGCGCTGCTTGCCAGCTCCGAAGGGTTGTTCAACATGGTAAAGATCGTCGGCGCCGGGTATCTGTTCTACCTGGGGGTGAGGCAGTTGCTCAACAAGACGCCGCTGCTGGCTGAAGGCATTCAGGAGGGGCAGAGCCTGCGGCCCACACGACTAAAACTGTACAGATCAGCATTTTTTACCGCGCTCTCCAACCCCAAGGCGACTCTGTTTTTTACGGCGTTATTTCCGCAGTTCATCGATCAAGGCGCAGCCCTGTTCCCACAATTTCTGATCCTGACCGCGATATTTATGGCGCTCTCGGTGTCGTCGTTGAGCCTGTATGCCGCGCTGGCCTCGCGTGCCAAGGGCGTGCTGGTACGACCCGAGTGGTCCCGCTGGGTTAGTCGGGTGGTGGGGGTCACGTTCATCGGATTTGGTGCTGCGATACTCGCTATACGTAGGCAGTCGGCCTAAGACATGAGTGCTGATGAATGGCCGCTATTGGCTGTCACGAAGGGCTGCTGTTGGCCGCTTTCTGCCTGTCGCGAAGGACTGAAAACGACCGACTCTGGTGAAAAAGTGGCTCCCCTGTCGCGCCTGCGGTATTGGCGATCGGGTGAATTTCGAGTTCCGGTCTGAGGGTGCAAAAGCCACGGTTGTGTCCATTGAGAAGGTGAAATAATCACGAGACGCTTATCCCCTTCCCACAAGATGTAGGTTGGAAGGGGGGGTAGCTATCGAGCGAGCCCGTTTGCAGGCTGTTGATGGTTACGTTGCAACTGGCGATGTTGTCTTGCCGGGCGAGTCCCGCGATGAACCCCGTCAGTCCGCTGTGCGCACCGTCCGTCAGACCAGACCCTAGATGGGTGATTTGACGGCGCTCAATGTGATGTTGATGATTCGAATTCAGCGAAGTTTTCGGCAATAGCAGTAAACAAATTTCTGGAGGGTTCCGAACGGAGTGTGATGTTTTTCCTTTTCATGCCCGAGCAATTCGAAAGGTGCACCAAACTCAGAGTGCAATTCGTCCGCGCTATAACGCCTCACAGGTAAACCGCTGCATTGGGTAGGCCCATCTTCTGCAAACGTGGCAACAATTACGTATCCACCAGGCTTTACAGATGTTAGTACTTTTTCGATATACGCCTGTCGCTCATCTGCAGTTGCAAGAAAGTGGAACACGGCTCGGTCGTGCCAGACATCATAGGTCTGAGGCGCAAGCGATACCCGAGTGACATCCCCCTCAATCCAGATGACTTTTTCTGCCTACTGCCCAAGCGGTGTTTTGCTGTGGCAAGCGCTGAAGCAGAGAGGTCAAGAACACTCAGCTGGGTAAACCCGTTCTTTATCAGGTCATCAACTTGGCCTTTAAAGCCCCAATTCCAAGGCCAGCAAGTCCGACATCGGCTGCGGGCGTCTAATCAATCTGGCTTGCCTTTGCTCGATCAATACTTCCGGTAACAGGGGGCGGCTGTTGTAATTGGATGACATAGAGGCGCCGTACGCTCCCGCATCGTGGATGATCAGCAAGTCGCCAACCAGCGCCTCGGGCAGCAAACGCGGCGTCACCCCTGCTTCATCCTGCGTAAAGATATCGCCAGATTCACATAGGGGGCCGCCCACCACGTAGTCGTGCTCAGGGCGATTGATGGGAGCCCCCTCGGCATCCAGCAAGGTCATGTGGTGATAGGCGCCATAAAGGGCCGGGCGCATCAGGTCATTGAAGCCTGCGTTCACCAGGATGAAGTTTCGGCTGCCGACTTTTTTGACCGCGCGGACTTCGGTCACCAGACAACCGGATTCGGCAACCAGAAACCGGCCGGGTTCGATTTCCATCCGTACCGGATGACCAAGAAACGCTTCGATGTCCTGTCGGGCCTGACGCCATGCGTTGGCATAACGCTGGATGTCTACCGGCTCCTCGCCTTCGCGGTAGGGCGTGGAAAGCCCCCCGCCAATAGAAAACGCTTCGATATCGTGGTCGAGCATTTTCACGGCCGAGACCATTGCACAGCCCACCTGCTCCAGATGCGCGTAATCCACGCCCGAGCCGATGTGCATGTGCAATCCCACCAGCTTCAGCCCGAACTGCCGAATGACGTCGAGCGCTTCGTGAACCTGCTCATGCCAGATGCCATGCTTGCTGTTTTTACCACCGGTATTGGTCTTGCGGCTGTGACCATGGCCGAACCCTGGGTTGATCCGTAACCAGACGCAATGACCCCTAGAGCGTTCACCCAGTTGGCGGAGCATGTCGATCGACCCGGTATTTACCTCGATATTCAACTCGACCACGCGGCGCAGAGTCGCATCGTCGAACAGATCACAGGTAAAGACGATGCCTGCTGGTGTGCCGGCCGGGCTGAAACCTGCCAATAGTGCCCGCTCGATTTCACCCAGCGAGACGGCATCGACCCGAACGCCTTGCTCTCGTATCAAGCGCAGGATGTGCAGGTTGGAACAGGCTTTTTGTGCGAATCGAACGGTCTCGAAGCACGCCAGTTGATCGACGCGCGCCTTGATGGTCTGTGCGTCATAACACCAGAACGGGGTGCCATGTTCTGTGGCAATAGCGGCTAACTGCTGGAAGTCGGGCTGGTTGGGCATAGAGATAGTCGATCTGATCTAGGGAGTGGAGACCATCATGCCGATTGCAGAGCATTCAATAAAATATCTTCTTTTTAGTTATCAATTCAGTTCTGATATGGCCTTCAAGCGATCAATGAAGGTTGGGTATGAACGTCTCGTTGCGGCATATCGAAGTTTTCCGAGCAATCATGCAAGCAGGCAGCGTCACGGGAGCGGCGCGCTTATTGTTGACCTCCCAACCGACGCTCAGCCGGGAACTGGCCCGGTTTGAAAGCCTTTCGGGTTTGCGCCTGTTTGATCGGGAGGGCGGTAAGTTGGTACCGACGGCTCAGGCAGTAATGCTGCTCGAAGAGGTCGAACGCTCCTATATCGGGTTGGAACGAATCAATAGCGTTGCGCAATCGATCCGTCGTTTCGAACATGGGCAACTCAGCATCACCTGCCTGCCGCTGTTTTCTCAGACGCTATTGCCCAACGTTTGCAAGCAGTTTCATCAGCAGCATTCGGGCATAGGCTTGAGTATCACCGCGCAGGAATCGCCCTTGCTCGAGGAGTCTCTCAGCGCACAGCGTCACGACCTCGGCTTGACCGAAAGTGAACATGTGCCAAGAGGCACCCGAGGGGAATTGCTCTTTTGTGCCGACATGGTCTGCATACTGCCAGAGGGGCATCCTTTGCTGTCCAGGTCGCTTCTGGCAATGGAGGACTTTCGCGGTGTCAATTTCATCAACCTGTCGGGCCTGGACATTTATCGTCAAAAGCTCGATGAGCACTTTCGTCTCGCTGGTGTCGATCGGCACACCGTGATCGAAACCACCAATGCCGCGTCGGTCTGTGCCATGGTCAGGCAACAATTGGGCGTGGCGATCATCAACCCATTGAGCGCCGTGCAAGAGTCAGGCAGGGGATTGGCTATTCGGCCAATCAACGTGTCCATTCCCTACCGAGTCATGCTGATAAGGCCTGATTTTCGACCTTCCTCAGTTTTCGTTGACGCCTTTTGCAAGGCACTGAGAGTTGAGGCGTTGAGTCTTGCCAGTGCCCTGGACAAGAGAATGGCGGGGGCCAGTCAGGTCGATACTCAGTAGGTTTTCTACATCCAGGTTTTGAACATAAGGAAGCCGGCAACCACAATGCATACAGCAGAAAAGCCCAGCTGTATCGATTTGGCGGGAATCCTGAGGGAGAGGACTCTTCCCAGCAGCATCCCGCTGACACTCGCAGCGATAAAAACGCCGCCCGTGACCGTTATGTGGGCTCCTGCATGAATGGCGCCTGTCACCGCAACAGCCGAGATCAAGGCGATAGTCATAAGTGAGGTCGCGACGATACCATGCATGCGGATGTCTGAAAGCTGTTGAAACGCAGGCACGATCAAGAACCCGCCTCCCACACCCAGCATCCCGGTGAGCAGCCCTGAAAGTGAGCCGACTACGGCAAGGCTTGCTGAGCATTTCGGTGTCCAGCGCAGTCGGCCGGTCTGAGGGTTGATCATGCAATTCTTTTCTTGCCAGCACTGCTGATTGTCGGCGGCCTTAGCCGAGTTGCCGTTCGCCTGTCGAATCATGCGTATCGCCACAATGACCATGACCATGCTGAACAGGGACGTCAGTACGGTGTTGGGCAGCAGATGGGCAAAGTACACGCCCAAACGCGAGAACACCGCCCCCAATAATGCCATCAGCAGGGCAGCCCGATAACGTACCAGACCTTTCCTCAGACCATCCACAGCCCCTACAGCTGCCGCTGCGCTGACGGCAAACAGCGCAACGGGCGCAGACTCAGTCATTGACCATCCCAAGCCGATCACTAGCGCCGGTACGGCCAGAATTCCACCCCCCGCACCCGTCAGGCCGAGAATGATGCCTATAGCGATCCCGAATATTCCACTCAGCAGCATGCTGGCTCCTCATTCGACCTTGGAGAGTTTGGTCAACCACTCACGGCCTTTGAGCATGCCGTTCCAGTAGAACCAGGGCAGGAACCGGGCCTTGAGGAACCATGCACTTTTTCGGGCAACCGTAGCGTCCAGGGGAAATGTGGGCAGCAGTTTCCCGCCGTAGCCGAACTCTGCCAGCACGACTTTGCCTTTTTCGACGGTCAGCGGGCATGACCCATAGCCGTCGTAGCGCAGCGGCATGGGCTGGTTGTCGCGTGCTGCCATGAGGTTCTCGGCGACGACGACGATTTGCTTGCGTGCAGCGGCAGCGGTCTTGGCGTTACTGGTGGAGCACACATCACCGAGCGCAAATACGTCCGGATAACGGCTGTGTTGCAGCGTCCCCGGATCCACTTCACACCACCCGGCGGCGTCGGCCAAAAGGCTTGTGCGGATGAAATCGGGGGCGACCTGTGCGGGGACGACATGGAGCATGTCGAAGGTCTTGGCCTGGCGAATGACTGCGCCGTGTTCGTCCTTGCTTTCAAACCAGGCTGTCCGGCTGGGGCCGTCAACTTTGACCAGGTTCGAGCCGAATACCAGCTGTGCTTGATACTTCTCGATGTATTTCATCAGGGGAGGGACGAAGGCCGGTACGCCGAACAGCGCTGCGCCAGCGAGATTGAACTCGACCTGCATATTCTGCAGAACACCTGATTTTTGCCAATGATCGCAGGAAAGGTACAGGGCCTTTTGCGGAGCGCCGGCACATTTGATCGGCATGCCGGGTTGGGAGAAGAGGGCCTTGCCTTTGCGTAATCCCTGCACCAGTTGCCAGGTGTAAGCGCAAAGGTCATAGCGGTAGTTGGATGTCACCCCGTTCTTGCCCAGGGTTTGCTCCAACCCTTCGATTTTCTCCCAGGCAAGCCTAAGCCCGGGACAGACGATAAGGTTTCGATAAGCGACGCTTTTGCCGTTACTCAGCTTTAGACGTTTTCCGTTCGGCAGGACTTCAACCACCGCAGCCTTGATCCAGGTGGCCCCGCGCGGGATGACGTGCGACATGGGCCTGACGGTCTTGCGAGCGTCATAAGCCCCTCCACCGACCAGCGTCCAGGCCGGCTGATAATAGTGCTGGTCATTGGGTTCGATGAGCGTGATCTGCAGATCGGGAGCACGCTTGAGCAGGCTTGCCACGACACCAATGCCTGCCGACCCGCCACCAATGACGACGACGTCGGCAGTGATATCGGGGCGTCCACGGGCATCTTCTGTCCCAGAGGCTGTTGCGTTTTGATTGAGCGTAGTCATCTGCATTCCATTTGATTGATTAAATGGGATATTTCAGTCGTTCTGCCTAAGTTCCGATATTCATTCAGAACATGTTGAGCGGTATCTTCAAATAGCTGATGCCATTGGCGCTGGCCGCAGGTGTCTCACCGGCTCGCATGTTGATCTGCACCGACGGCAGCAGCAGCCTGGGTTGGTTCAGGGTCTTGTCGCGCGCCGTGCGCAGAGCGACGAAATCAGCCTCGGCGATGCCCTTGCCGATATGGATGTTGTGCGCGCGCTCTTCGTCCACTGTGGTCTGGTGGCAGTAGGCGTCGCGGCCAGGCGCTTTGTAGTCGTGGCACATGAACAGTCGCGTGCTGCCCGGTAGCTGGAACAGACGGCCAATCGAGCGGTACAACTGGTGTACGTCGCCGCCAGGAAAATCGCAGCGGGCGGTGCCACAATCGGGCATGAATAACGTGTCACCGACGAAAGCGGCATCTTCGATCAGGTACGTCACGCAGGCCGGGGTATGGCCAGGCGTGTGCAGCACACTGACAGCCAGGGCGCCGACATGGAACGTTTCGTTGTCGGCGAACAAACGGTCGAACTGGCTGCCGTCCGGGCTCCAGTCATCGTCGGCGTCGAACAGCGTGGCAAAGGCCTTCTGCACCTGAGGAATACGGTCGCCAATGCCGATCTGTCCACCCAGTTGACGCTTGAGGTAGCGGGCAGCCGAGAGGTGGTCGGCATGCACATGGGTTTCCAGAATCCACTCCAGTGTTAGCGCGTTGGCGCGCACATGCTCGATAAGGAGTTCGGCACTTGAATACGAGATACGCGCGGCGGCGGCATCGTAGTCGAGCACCGGATCGATGATCGCGCAGTGCCGAGTCACCGGGTCGATGACCAGGTAACTGTAGGTACAGCTCTCGGCGTCGAAGAATTTCTCAACATGAAATTGCATGGTCATTGCCTCCATTCTCAAGGGGGCGGCCATCGAGCCTGCCCCCTGTACTCCATTCAGCAGGCTTGCGGCATACCACTCTCGACCCAGGGCGAGCGGATATCGGACAGGAATCGCTGCGCGCGAGGGTGTTCAGGGCGCAGGAAGAAAGACTCGGGCGTTGCTCGTTCGAGCACCTTGCCTTGATCCATGAAGATCACTCGATCGGCCACTTCACGCGCGAAACCCATCTCATGGGTGACGCACACCATGGTCATGCCTTCCTTGGCCAGGCTTTTCATTGCTTGAAGCACTTCGCCGACCATCTCAGGGTCCAACGCGGAAGTGGGTTCATCGAACAGCATCACCGGCGGGTTCATTGCCAATGCCCTGGCGATGGCCACGCGCTGTTGCTGGCCACCCGATAACTCGGATGGGTAAGCGCATGCCTTGTGGGCCAGCCCTACACGGTCCAGCAAGCTCATGGCCAGATCGTCCGCTTCCTTGGCACCCAGCTTGCGCAGGCGACGCGGAGCCAGCGTGCAGTTCTCGAGAACGGTGAGGTGGGGAAACAGATTGAACTGCTGGAACACGAAGCCAATACCGCTGCGCAAGGCGTTCACGCTGACGGAGCGATCATAGATATCCACGCCATCGATAAAGATATTCCCGCTCTGGATGGCTTCCAGCCGATTGAGCGTGCGAATCATCGTCGACTTGCCGGAGCCGGACGGACCGCAGACCACGACCACCTCACCCTTGGCGACGGTTTCGTTGATATCAGCCAGAGCATGGTAGCTGCCGTACCACTTGTTAACGTTTTTCAGTTTGATCATGGGATTAAACCTTTGCAGTTCGGACAGCGAGACGTCTTTCCAGCCAGAAGGCGAAGCGCGACAAGCTGAAACACATAGCGAAGTAAGTGAGGCCAAGTACGGCATAGACCTGGACCGGCTTGGTGAGCAACTGAGCACTGATCTGGGAGGCGACGAACGACACTTCCGAGAGGCTGATGATGTAACCCAGCGAGGTCTCCTTGATGGTGGAGACAAACTGATTCACCAGCGAGGGCAGCATGTTGCGAAAGGCCTGGGGCATGATGACCAGGCGCATTGTCGCCAGGTACGAAAAGCCGAGTGAACGGGAGCTTTCCATTTGCCCTCGAGGCAATCCAAGAATGCCTGCGCGAATGATTTCTGCGAGGTATACCCCATCAAAAATCACCAAGGCAGCCAGCATGGTGCCAAATTGCTCGGTGCGTTGACCGGTCAGGGTTGGCAGAAGGAAATAGGCCCAGAAAATCACCATCAGCAAGGGTGTGCCACGCAGTATGTACACCACGCTTGTGACCGGCACACGCAACAGCCGGTACGGGCTGATGCGGCAGAGCGCGAGCAGTACCCCGACAGGAAAGGCCAGCACCAGGGCCAGCGCTGCCAGGATCAGCGTCATTGCCAAGCCGCCCAAGGGGCCGTTTGGGTACTGGCCAATCAGGTAGAAAAGCCCGTAGTTGTGGATGATATCGAGCATCGTCAGGCACTCCGGACGGGATAGCGTTGCTGGTACCAGCTGGACAGCAGTGTGATGATGATCGAGACGCCGACATAACCTACCGTGGTAACGGCGTACGATTCGAAACCCCTGAATGTGGAGCTTTCCACCTGCTGGGCCTGATACATCATTTCAGCGACGCCGATCACCATGGCGATGCTGGTGTTCTTCCACAGGTTAAGTGTCTGGCTAATTAGCGGTGGCACTGTTACCCGCAGTGACTGCGGGAGGATGACTAGGCGCATGGTGCCGAGGAAGCCAAAGCCCAGGGTCCGGCCAGCCTCCATTTGTTCCTTGGGAATGGAACGCAAGCCGCTGCGGATGTCCTCGGACATGTAGGCTGCGGTGTAGAGCACCAGAGCGATAACCGCACTGACCGCTTCGATATTGTGTTCGTAGATCCATGTCTTGATCGGGGTTGGCAGCAGCTCCGGTGCCCCGAAATACCAGAACAGCATGTGTGCCAGCAGCGGGACGTTGCGTATCGCTTCCACATAAGTGATCGCGATTGCCCGGAGTGCAGCGTAAGGGGCCATTCGCAATACAGCGATGACGATTGCCAGCGGTAGGGCAATGGCCAGCGAGATCAATGCGAGTTGGATGGACAGCAGGAAGCCATTGATGAGCCACTCGTGATACTGCCCGGATAGCACAACCGATAAATCAAACGTATTCATAACTAGGCCCGTGGCCCGACCCCAAGGTCGGGCCCTCAATGAAGTTAGTTGATTTGGTCGGTTTCGATCTTGAATGAGCGGCTGGCGAATTTCATGTTGGTCTCAGGGCCAAACCACTTGGTGAAGAGCATCTCAGCCTTGCCAGACGACTCCAGATCGCGCAGCGTCTTGTTCACCTGCTCCTGGAAGGCGGGTTCTTCTTTTCTCAGGCCCAGCGCAATGTGCTCGGTGGACAGGGGCGTTGGGAGAATCCGAAAATCTTTTGCCGCATCACCCAGCTTGGCGAAGTTGCCGGCCAATGAGGTCTCATCGTTGGCGTAACCCAGTCCTTTGCCCTGTTGCAAGGCGAGCAGGGCTTGAGGGTTGCTGTCGAACGATACGATCTGGGCGTCAGCGATCTTCGCGCGGATGCTCTGCTCCATGGTGGAGCCTTTGATCGTCAAGATTTTCTTGCCGTCCAGTTGGTCGAGTTGATTGACGCCATTGTCAGTCTTGACCATGACTTTCTGACCCGTGATGAATGTCGAAAGGGAGAAGTTGATCAATGCTTCCCGTTCTTTGTTATGGGTCAGGGAGGCAGCCAGAAGATCGACACGGCCTTGTTGTAATTCAGGAATCCGTGCGGCGACGGTCAACTGCTTGAGTACCGGTTTGACCCCGATGGTCGCGGCAATGGCGTTGCACATGTCGACGTCGTAACCGACGATCGCGCGAGACGCTGGGTCCTTGATGTAACTGAATGGCTCGTCGGTGCCGAGCACACCACAGACTAACTCACCCTTGGCCTTGATATCGCTGAGTTGATCAGCTGCAGCAGAGAAGCTGGTTGCCAGCGTCAGTGCCAGTACTGCGGTTTTCCAGTGTTTTTTGAGCATGCGGTTCGTTTGCATTTTATAGACCTTATTGTTTGATAAACGGAACGCCGGTTTTCATGAAACGTCAGTGCAGTGGACCTCAATAGCCTCTTGTGGGTGGAGTGGGAATTTCTGTTATTCGACGTTGGTCGTGGGTAGCCGCACAAAGCCCGCATTCAAATCGGCGATCAGATCGTCGACATGTTCCAGGCCGATGGAGAGTCGGATCAGGTTCTCGCTGATGCCCAGGCTGATTTTCTGTTCATGGCTCAACGAGTTGTGCGACATGCTGTAGGAGTGGTTGATCATGCTCTCCACCCCGCCCAGGGAATCGGCCAATACAAAGATCGACAGCTGTTCGATGAAGGGTGCTATGGCCTTGCGATTGGCCTTCAATTTCAACGAGACCACTGCGCCGCCAGAACGCATCTGGCGTTTGCACAGCTCGTGCTGCGGATGGCTTTCCAGTCCGGGGTAGTACACCGCCTCTACCTGCGGGTGCTGGTTGAGGTAGCGAGCGATCTGTAGCGCATTGCTGCACTGGCGCTCCATGCGCACGTCGAGGGTCTTGAGCCCACGCAGGGCGAGGTAGCAGTCGAACGGTCCCTGGACTGCTCCAATGGCCATGCTGATGCCGCGCAGGCGGGTGAACAGTTGCTCATTGGCTGCCACCACGACTCCACCGATCAGGTCGGAGTGCCCACCAATGTATTTACTCGCTGAGTGCATCACCAGGTCGACGCCGTGCTCGATCGGACGCTGGTTCCAGGGTGAGCAGAAGGTGTTGTCGACGCAAGTCAGGATGCCGTGGGCACGGGCAAACTCTGTCACGCACTGGATGTCCACCAGCTGCAGCAGAGGGTTGGTCGGTGTCTCGATCCAGATCAGCCGGGTGTTGTCGCGGCGACTGGCGGCCAGTGCCTCAAGGTCATTGAGGTCGACGTAAGTGGTGGTGAGCCCGGACGTCTTGCTGCGGTAATCTTCCATCAGGCGGAAGGTGCCCCCGTAGACGCCCGCCATCACGATTACATGGGAGTCTTTGGGCAATAGCTCAAGCACGGTGGCGGTCGCAGCCAGACCCGAAGCGCAGGCCACGGCTCCAAAGCCATGCTCCAACTGCGCAATGCAGCTCTCATAGGCATGTCGGGTTGGGTTACCCACTCGTCCATAGGCGTAGTCTGGGTTGTCGTCAAGGCTGCGCTTGATGAACGAACTGGAGGTGACGATTGCCGGGAAAATGGTGTTGTCGGCATAGGTCGACTGTTCGCCAGCGTGGATCACTTGGGTCGAAAAGTTGCTCTTGTTCTGGCTCATAGTCAGTCGTGACTCACGTGTATTAAAGGTAGCAATCGAGTTGTTTCGCATAGGGTGTGATGTCGCCGATGTGGCGAGCGACCCAGTCGCGGTCGTAATAGGTGTCCAGATAGCGTTCACCGCTATCGCACATCAGGGTCACGATAGAACCCTGCAGGCCTTGCTCCTGCATCCTCGATGCGACTTTGAGCGCGCCCCACATGTTGGTACCGGTGGACCCCCCTGGCTTCCTCCCGAGTATTTTCTCCAGCCAATAAAGGGTGGCGATGCTGGCCGCGTCGGGGATCTTGAGCATGTCGTCGATCACATCTGGCAGGAACGACGGCTCGACCTGGGGACGACCGATGCCTTCTATGCGACTGCCTTTGCTGCCGGTAAGACTTGAGTCGCCTGTTCGATAGCTGTCATAGAAAACCGAGTACTCGGGGTCCACCACGATCAGTTGAGTGTCATGACCCTTGTAGCGGATGTAGCGGCCGATGGTGGCGGTAGTGCCGCCAGTCCCTGCACTCATGACCACCGCGTGGGGAATGGGGTGCGCCTCGCCGGTCATTTGCTGGAAGATACTGTCGGCAATATTGTTGTTGCCACGCCAATCCGTTGCCCGCTCGGCATAGGTAAACTGATCCATGTAGTGCCCTTCGCTTTCGCGTGCCAGGCGCTGCGCCTGGGCATAGACCTCTGACGAATGATCAACGAAGTAACAGTGCCCGCCGAGCAGCTCGAGCTGCTCTATCTTTTTGCTCGCGGTGTTGCGCGGCATGACGGCGGTGAAGCGCAGGCCAAGCATTTTGGCGAAGTAGGCTTCGGACACAGCAGTGCTGCCCGAGGATGCCTCGACCACATGGGTACCCTCTCGGATCTTGCCACTGCAAATGGCATGTAGAAAAAGCGAGCGCGCCAGCCGATGTTTGAGACTGCCAGTTGGATGTGTGCTCTCGTCCTTGAGGTAAATGTCGATGCCCTTCAACCCTGGAATTTCCAGCTTGTGGATGTGGGTGTCGGCGGAGCGCAGCAGATCGCAGGAGATACGGCTGACTGCTGTACGGATCCAATCGTTCACAGAGTTTCCCTCGCCCCGACAGGCGTCAACGGCATAAGGACCATCGCCTGAGGCGTGGCGAGTGTGGCGATGATCTTCTTCATTTTTGAGTGGCTCCAAGCACGGTTTTTATGGTGTAAATCCTACTGCCACCCACTCGAAATTTAATTTCCATTTCTTCAGTTCTTAGGCTATTTTTTAGAAAAAATTTCTACGAACTCACAAATAAGAAGAAAAAATGGATAGCTTTGATCGCCACATCCTCTCCCTCCTGCAACGCGATGCCGACATGCCTATCAAAGATCTGGCTGAAGCCGTCAACCTTTCAACGACCCCCTGCTGGAAGCGGATCAAGAAACTCGAGAAAGAGGGCTATATCAGGGCCAAAGTAGCCCTGCTGGACCCAGTGCTACTGGGTCTTGGGTTATCGGTGCTGGTGCAGGTCAAGACGCAGCGTCATGACAAGGTCTGGCTGGATACATTCGCCAAGACCGTGTCGCAGTTCGAGGAAGTGATGGCGTTCTATCGGATGTCGGGAGACTGGGACTATATGTTGCGCGTTGTGGTCAGCGACATTGCAGCCTATGACACTTTCTACAAGAAGCTGATCACGAGCGTCGACGGACTTTCCAACATCACATCAAGCTTTGCCATGGAGCAGATCAAGTACACGACGGCGCTGCCTTTGCCTCGATAATCTGCTGTTTTTGGCAGGTGCATCTGCCACAAAGCAATTTCTGACAGGACAGCGGTGTACCTGTTACAAGCCCGCGTCCTGCCCACCCATTCTGCTGCTACCGCTCTGGGAGTGGGACGATTACCGAAAGCGATACACGTTCCGACAACTTTCTATTGTTGGACGTCCATCGCCCCGAGGAATTTTGAGTACCTTCAGAGCGCCATTCCATCCAAATACGCTTTCTCATTATCGGGTTTTAACGAAATCGACCGTTTTGGAGAATGATATTTCTCATTCCACGAAAAACCTGACAAAAATTGAAAAAATCATACTCCCCCTTCTGATTACACTCTTTCCATCACAAACAGGCTCAAAAACGATGCCTACGAGGGCGGTGCGTTTATGAGCGATGAGTCTTGATCGCAAACTCAGAAAGGTGCGGCTTATGTCTTATTCCAGCTATCACAAAAAAACTATCGGAAGCCATGCGTTGCACCCTGAGACATTGATGATGTCTTATGGTTACGACCCGTTCCTCTCGGAAGGCGCAGTCAAACCACCGGTTTTCCTGACCTCCACCTTTGCGTTTCGCACGGCTGAGGAAGGTGCAGAATTCTTCGATGTCGTGTCGGGTCGTAAACCGATTCCGCAGGACTCATCAGCTGGCCTGGTCTACAGCCGCTTCAATCATCCCAACCTAGAAATCGTCGAGGACCGCCTGGCGCTGCTGGATGGCTCAGAAGCCGCCGCAATTACATCCAGTGGAATGTCCGCCATCAGTGCTGTTTTGTTTGCGTTTCTGCGCCCAGGCGATCAACTGGTGCAATCGGCACCGCTGTACGGTGGTACTGAGACCCTGATTAGCAAAATTCTCTCGGATTGGGGCATCGGCTCGCATGGTTTTGACGACGGCCTGTCCATGCAATCCATTGCAGATGCACTCGAAACTGCTGCCTGCAAGGGGCGAGTTAGAATTTGCTATATCGAGACTCCGGCTAACCCGACCAATGCACTGATCGATCTGGAAGGGTTGCGCAAGGAAATAGACGCTTTCGAAACGCGCCATAGCTACCGGCCATTCATTGTCTGCGATAACACCCTGCTCGGGCCTATCTTCCAGAAGCCGGTGAAACACGGTGTTGACCTGTGCGTGTATTCGCTAACCAAGTATGTGGGTGGACACAGTGACCTTGTTGCCGGAGGCATCACGGGCACCAAAGAGCTGATCAGCAAAATACGTAGCGTTCGCAGCTCGTTCGGCTCGCAACTCGATCCACATTCCTCATGGATGATCTCCCGCTCGATGGAAACGCTCGTCCTGCGCATGAAAGAGGCCGCAAGAACCGGCACTGTGATCGCTCGCTGGCTGGCCAGCAACCCCCACCAGAAAGTCGTCGTTCTGCATCCAGAGCTTATTGAGGATGGCAGCTATCAGGAGGTCTACCGCCGGCAATGCACGGGCCCTGGCTCAACCTTCTCGTTCGTACTGGACGGCGGTCGCGAACGGGCCTTCCGCTTTATCAACGCCCTGCATCTTTTCAAGTCGGCTGTCAGTCTCGGAGGCACTGAGTCCCTGGTTTGTCATCCAGCTTCGACCACACAATCGGGTGTGCCGCAGGCTCTGCGCAGTAAAGCAGGGGTGTCCGAGGGGTTGATCCGGATCTCGATTGGCCTCGAGCACGAGGAAGATCTGATCGCTGATCTGGATAATGCTCTGCGTCATTGCTGAGCACCTGAGGAAAACAATGAGAAACTGAAAAAATAGGCTGACGGGGGACTGAGTCTGAACAGCAAATGGTAGATATCAATCCCCCGAAATACTGGGTTCGCTGGAGGTGTTTGATACGTCGACCTGTCCACCAGCACGAGACATTGTACTGCTGACTGTGGTCGGCTTGCTGGTGACAGTGGTCATACCTTCGGAATATGCCGCTGATCATCCTTGCCCAAGAGGCCTTGGCGGATGCAGCTCCGCCGCAAGCAATAGCTCCAGCTCCAGCTCCAGCTCCAGCTCCAGCTCCAGCTCCGCAGATTGCGCAAATCCAACCCGCTGTACAACCTGCAACTCAGCCAGTCCGAAAGTCGACTCAGCACTAAAAACAGATCAAATACCCGCTCCAACAGAACCTCAACTATCTACGCGGCTGTGCCGGACTACTTCCATAGTTCTTTCCTGCGAACCTGAATGTAGAACACTAGTCAATTCATACCCCCCCGCAGCACGCTGCATTTCCATCGCGCGTAGTAAGTTGATGGAGTGAACGACTGCTACTGGCCGATTGCTGCCTGTCGTTAAGGGCTGATTTCGACTGTGGATTCAACCGAAAGCAATCGGTTGCGGTCAGCTGATTTCGGCCTGGGCTGACTCATCGTAAAGATCGTCAGATCAACAGTAAGGTGGGGTCGCCCACCTCTTGATACTGCAGTTTTCAGTACGATTTAGTGATGTTTTACGGCTCTAATCCGCATCAGTATGTGTAAAAGTATGAGTGCTGCGACGGGCGCAATTACAATCACGGCGGACCTTGGTGACAAGTCGACTCCCAGCAGATGGACGCCCGAATACAGCAATTTCAACAAGCTCAGCACGTAGTACGTGATGGCAATAATGGAAAGGCCTTCAACCGCCCGCTGAATCTTGATCTGAGCATCGGCCCGGGCGTTCAGGCTTTTCAGGATTTCGGCGTTCTGTTCTTCCATCTCTACCTGTACGCGCGCCTGCAAAAGGTCACCTAGATTGGCCACGCTCTTGGCCAGCACATCGAGCCGTTGTTCCGTCACGGCGCAGTACCTTACCGTCGGTTTGAAGCGTCGCTCAATGAAGATTCCCAGGCGCTGGTAGTCACCTGCGCGATTCTCCCGCAATTCTGCCAGTCGTTCGAATACGAGCTGCGCGTAAGCTTGTGTGGCACTGAAGCGATGCCGGTGCCTGGCTGAGAGACTGACGACTTTGGCCGACAACGCTGCAATTTCTGAAAGCAGTTTTTTTGCATTGCTGGAGTCGGGCGCAGCGTTTCGCTCCGACAGGTCGACCAGGGTTCTATCGAAGGCATCGAGTTGCGAGCTCAATTGCTTCGCTGTTGGAAGCGCAAGCGAGGCCATCATGCGATAGGTTTCAATCTCAAGTAGCCGGCGAATCATTCGACCTTGGCGGTAGGCGTTGAGGTGAGTGTTGATGAACAAAAATCTGTTTTCACCGCATTCGCTCAGCCGGAAGTCGCTCCACACCGCCGCATCGCCACCCCCGATGGACGAGCCGCACGGGTCCTTGAATCCGTACACCGCGTGATCCCCCTCCCATGAGTCATGGTTGCGCACCACAATTTGCACGCTGTTGATCAGCAGCTGGGGGTAAGGGCTGATCTTTGCTGCCAGGGCCTCAGGCAAGGAAGTCCAGTGCGGGCGATCCGTGGTCGCGGTGACGACGTAAGTAAGGGTAAAGAACTCCGCATGTCGCTCCCATTTCAGCCAATGCTCGTCAAGCCTGGTGATGCCTTGGGGGATTTCACCACTGACCGGTTCGTCGTAGAGGCTGTTGAGCAGTGCCTGTCGCTCATTGTCGCTGCCCATGACGGCCAGGTGAAAAACATAAGCCGGCTCGCTGAAGTACAGGGAAGGGCGGGCGTGCAGTTCGTCATGAAGCGTATGTCGTAACGGGTGCATAGTGCTTATGCCTTGAGCGCTGAGTCTCTGCTGCAGACAATGATGCCCAGGGCAAAGTGAGTCAGGGCATCCGTGAGTTTTTGTTCCGGGACGTCAATGATTTGCCAGAGGGACTGTCCGTAAAGCATGCCGATGACGGCCTCTGTGATCAGGCCTGTGCGGTCACTGATGCAGCCAGTTTCGCCACACTCGGCGGAAACGATGGCCTTCAGCAGGGTGGCGTAGCTGCTCTTCAGCTGATTGATCTCCTGTTGTTGCTCATCGCTGAGGTTGACGAACTCCCGTGTCACCAGCATTAGCCGATGTTTCTCGGTCAGGTTGAACACCACAAATGCGTGCACAAAGCGCTGGAGACGGTCGCGGTGCGTCCGGGCTCCCCGCATGCGGCGCTTGGTACCGGCCAACAGGTCGGAGACCGCGCCTTCGATCAGTTCGAACAACAGGCTTTGTTTGTTCTCGATATGGTTGTACAGCGAGCCGGCATGCAGCCCCAACTGGCCAGCCAGGTCACGCAGGCCGATGGCCTGGTAGCCGCGCGTTGCAAAGAGTTCCAGTGCTACATCGAGCAGGCGGTCGCGGGCACTCGGGACGGGGTGCTTTGGTGTGTTTGCGGCAAGCATAGGAGGTCAGGCGCTCTGCGTTGAGAGAGGTGCAGTGGCGGTCCTGCTGGACCGCCCTGCCGTGAGTGTGTAATCAGGCTGGATTGGCTTCTTCCGGAAGAATCAGCTGCGCGGGAATCCGTTGCGTCGAGTTACGCGCCACCCAGTAGTAAATGAGGGCTGGTACGGTTAGGCCGATCAACCACGAAATGTCCGTCCCACCCAAGGTTTCAACCAAGGGGCCGGTGTAGAAACTGGTGGCAATGAAGGGCATCTGAATCACTACGCCGAGGGCGTAGACTGCTATGCCGGTGACATTCCAGCGTCCGTATCGACCATCCGGATTGGAGAGGGCGGGGATGTCATAGCGCTCCTTGGTCACCAGATAAAAGTCAACCAGGTTGATGGCGCTCCAGGGCGTGAAAAAGGCCAGCAGGAACAGGATGAACGCTGAGAAGTCATGAAGGAACGAATGCCTCCCTAACAGCGCCAGCGCAGTGGCGAATCCGACCATGACCAGGATGTAGATCAACCGCACGGGTTTGGAAATTTCCTGGTTGCCTCTGAAACCGCTGATGATGGTAGCCAGAGACATGAAACTACCGTAGGCGTTGAGCGTGGTAATGGTCACCTTCCCGAACACGATACTGAAAAACAGCAGTGACGCGACGACGCCGCTGGCCCCCATGCCGACGATGTAGGACACCTCGTGGCCGGCAAACTGATCACCCGCCAAGGCGGCGACGAATACACCGAAGACCATGGAAATTTGAGTGCCGATCACTGAGCCCAGGCCCACAGCCAAAAAGGTTTTCCAGGCTGAAGTCTTTCTCGGCAGGTAGCGCGAATAGTCAGCGACATAGGGGCCGAATGCGATCTGCCAGGAAGCAGAGAGTGATATTGCCAAGAGAAAACTGGCCAGTGAAAAGTGTCGATTTCCAAGCAGCTCGCTGATGTCATGAGCTGACAGCAAGCGGTAGAACAAGTAGAAGAAAGACACCACGCCAATTAGGCTCGACAGGCGTCCGATCAAGTGGATAGTCCGATAGCCCAGCACTGTGAGCACAACGATCATCACCGCGAAAATCAGGATGCCAGCGGCGTCACTGACATTGACCAGTTGACTGATGGCCTGGCCCGCAAGCACCGAGCCGCTGGCAGAAAAGCCCACGTACATCAGGCAGACCAGGACGATAGGGATAACGGCGCCGTAGACGCCGAATTGCACGCGACTGGAGATCATCTGCGGCAGGCCCAACTGGGGGCCCTGAGCGGCATGCAGCGCCATGATTGCGCCGCCCAACAGTTGCCCGATCAACAAGCCAATCAGCGACCAGAACACATCGCCGCCCAATACGACAGCCAGTGCACCAGTGACGATCGCAGTGACTTGAAGGTTGGCGCCGAACCACAGGGTGAACTGACTGAGCAGCCGGCCATGGCGCTCGGACTCAGGTATGTAATCGATGGATCGCCGTTCTATATACGTCTTGCGCTGCGCACTTTCTTTGGTGGCGGACATGGCAGTTCCTCTCGGGCGTCGTACCGTACGACAGCCTTCTCGTGGGGGAGTGACTCAGGGGAGGGCCTGTTAAACAGGCCCGGTTTTTCGCTCGATCAGCGCTGGGCGTCGAGCAAGCTTCGCGAAATGATGATTTTCTGCACTTCGGACGTGCCTTCGAAAATGCGCAGGATCCGTGCGTCGCGTACGTAGCGTTCCAGTGGAAGGTCGCGGATGTAGCCATAACCGCCATGGAGCTGGAGCGCTGCATCGGTGATGAAACCGGCGCATTCGGCGGCGACCAGTTTGGCGGTGGCCGAGTCCAGGCTGAAGCGTTCACCGCTGTCGCGGCGGGCGGCGGCTTTCCAGGTCAGCATGCGGGCACCTTCCAGCTGTGCATACATGTCGGCGAGACGCCACTGTGTGCCTTGGTAGGCGGCAAGCGGCTTGGGGCCGATCTGCCGTTCGCGGACCCAGTTCAAGCTCGCTTGCAAGGCGGCATTGGCGATCCCCAAGGACATGGCCGCCACTTCAACGCGACCCCGGTCCAGCACCGCCATTGCCGTGTTGAAGCCGGCACCTTCGATGCCCAGCAATGCCGATTCGGGCAACCAGCAGTCCAGGGCCAGCTCATAGATCGTGCTGCCACGCAGTCCCATGGTTTTTTCCGGACTGGAGAAGCTGATCCCTACCGTTCCCTGGGGAATCATGAAGGCGCTGATGCCCTTGTGACCGGCTTCAGCGTCGGTCTTGGCATAGAGCACAATGAAGCCTGCTTCGCGGGCATTGGTGATGTAGTGCTTACTGCCGCGCACCCGCCAACCGCCATCTTCACGCTGCGCACGGCAGCGCATGTCGGCCGGGTTGGAGCCTGCTGCCGGCTCCGTCAGTGCGAAGGCGCCGAGCAATTCTCCGCTCGCCGCGCGAGGTAGCCACTCCTGTTTCTGTTCTTCGGTGCCGCCGATCAGGATCGAATCGGTTGCCAGGAAATGCGCAGTCAACGCCGATGCAGTGGAGGCGCAGGCGCCAGCCACGGCTTCAACGACGCGGCTCATGGCCAGGCTGCCAATGCCCAGTCCGCCGTACTCTTCGGGCAAATTGATACCCATGCCACCCAGCTCGGCCAACGCCTGCAGGCTTTCGGCACAGAATGTCTCGGTTTCGTCGTAATGCTGGGCGCGCGGCTGGATCACCTCGCGAGCCAGTTTTTCAGCGGTTTCGACAACGGCCAATTCGACCTGATCTAATTCAAAGTTCATGGGAAAGCTCCTGTTTGTTCAGTCCGAAAGCATGGTTGTCGGCGCCGAGGCGTGGGGCGTGAGTGACTGCGTGGGGTTTGCGGCCATTGAAGAAAACAGGTTGCGGTACCAGCGGTTGCGCGGAGCCTTCGGGGTGAATCAGCAACTGTCGTACCTGGGCCTGTTCGCTGCTGGCGGCCTGGGCGAGGTTCCACACCGGGGAGGACGGCACGCCCGCCTCGAGCAGGATGTCGCAGACCTGATCAACGCTGAGTCGCTGCGTCCAGGCTTCGATTTCGGCTCGAAGTGTGGGCTCGTTGAGTGTGCGTTGCGGGTCATCGGCAAAGCGTGGGTCTTTGCCAAGTGCTGGCTTGCCCAGGCATTCGCATAACCGTTGGAAGAGCTTGTTGCTCGCCACGGCGATGACCACCTGGCCGTCCGCGGCGCGGTAAGTGTCAAAGGGGGTCGAAACCGGGTGGCGGTTGCCCACCAACCCAGGCGCAACGCCATTGGCGAAGAGATTGGACAGGCCGGTCATTTGCAGGCTGAACAACACATCGAACATGGCGACGTCGATGTACTGGGCGCCGGGTGCATGCCGTTCGCGAGCGAATAGCGCGGAGCTGATGGCCCACGCCGCATAAACGCCGGCGCAAAGATCACCGATGGCTTCGCCACTGCGTGTAGGGCCTGTCTCTGCAAAACCTGTGACGCTCATTAGCCCCGACATTGCCTGGGCGACGATGTCATAGGCCGGGTTAGCCGACAGCGGACCATGCTGGCCGAAACCGGAAATGCTCGCGTAGATCAGCTTGGGGTTGTATTGCTTGAGGGTATCGAAGTCGATACACAGGCGACGTGTCACGCCGGGACGAAAGTTTTCCACGACGACGTCCGCGTCACGGACCAGCTCATATAGCCGGGCACGATCAGCAGTGGACTTGAAGTCCATTTCGACACTGCGCTTGCCGCGATTGATCAGGCCAAAATAGACGCTCTCGCCATCCTTGAAGGGGCCCAGGTGGCGGCTGTCATCGCCGTGGTCAGGGACTTCGAATTTAATGACGTCGGCGCCCAGGTCAGCGAGCATGGCCGTGCAATGCGGACCGGCCAAAACGCGGCTCAAGTCCAGCACGCGAATGCCTTGGAGTTGTTGGGTAAACGGACTGCTGCTCATGGTGCAGGCTCCTCGATTCCGGGGCTTAGACGTTGCCGATCATTGGTAGGTTGAGGCCTTGTTCCTTGGCGCAGTCGATCGCGATCTGGTAACCCGCATCAGCGTGACGCATGACACCGGTGGCCGGGTCGTTGTGCAGCACGCGAGCGATACGCTCGGCCGCTTCGTCAGTGCCGTCGCAGACAATCACCATGCCCGAGTGCTGGGAGAAGCCCATGCCAACGCCGCCGCCGTGGTGCAGGGACACCCAGGTCGCGCCGCTCGCGGTGTTCAGCAGAGCGTTGAGCAGTGGCCAGTCGGACACGGCGTCGGAACCGTCCCGCATCGATTCGGTTTCGCGGTTAGGGCTGGCCACCGAACCGGAGTCCAGGTGGTCGCGGCCGATCACGATTGGTGCGGACAACTCGCCGCTGCGCACCATTTCGTTGAACGCCAGACCGAGCTTGGCGCGCAGGCCCAGGCCAACCCAGCAGATACGGGCCGGCAGACCCTGGAAGCTGATACGTTCGCGGGCCATGTCCAGCCAGTTGT
>NZ_JAHBDI010000034.1:0-39843 GCF_019956275.1 Pseudomonas sp. GL-RE-26 | reverse complement strand
CTACCAGTCCCCCCACTCGAACAAACTCCACGAAGCCGCCGACCGCGCCCTCGATCACTACCTCAATCCCCCCAGGCAACCTGCCCCCCACAAGCCCGGCGCGATGTTTGTCATCGCCCCGAATATCGACACCGAGACCCTGCTGGCCCACGCCTGTGAATCACTGGCGTCGGCGAGTGTGATGGCGAGTGATTTCGCGGGGTTTCTGCAGGGTTCGCAGCGCAATACGATGCTGGGGATTGCGCAGGTGATCATGCTGGGTGAGCTGGCGGTGAATCGGGCGCTGGATAATCTCGATCCGCAGGATTAGTGGCCAAAGGACCGGGCCAGAGCCGTGAAGCCCGGGCCGGCCAGGACGATCAATAACGCCGGGAAGAGAAACAGCATCATCACGACGGACATTTTGGCGGACATCTTGGAGATGTATTCCTGCAGGCGCGTCAGGCGCCGGTCGTCGAGCAACTGTTTGAGCGCCATCAAGGACTTCATCGCGCCGCCCCCCTGATGGATCAATTGTTGAAGGATCACGCAGGTGTCGGTGAACTCGTCTACTGCAAGCAAGCGGGTGGTCTTGTTCAACTCTTCGCCCAGTTCCAGGCCGGAATCGACGCGGGTCAGAATCAGGCGCAGTTCATGGGTCAGGGCGGGCAGCAATTGCCTGCCCTCTTGGCTCAGCACACGCAGGGATTGCTCCACCGCCATGCCCGATTCGAACAGGGTGCGCAGCAGCGCAATGAAGGTTGAGGTTTCGGTGGCCAGTTGTTTTTGCCGACGTTGTGCGGCGGCGGCCAGCCAGCGTTTGGGCAACAGATAGCCGGCGCTGGTGGCGAGCATCGGGGCGATCCAGTGGTTCTCCACATTCGGGTAGAACAGCCCCTGGATCAGCAGGCACAAGGACAGCGCCAACACCGGCACGCCCACCTGCAAGGCGGCGAACAAGGAGCGTTGGCGTACGCTACGCCAGCCCAGTCGGTTGAGCAGGGCCTGGGTTTCGTTGTCCATTTTGACCGACTGCTGCCCCAGGCGGCTGGCGCCCAGGGCTTGCAGCAGTTGGCTGAAGTGGCTATCACCCGGCGCCTTGCCATCCAGTCGCTGGGCCACCTGGCGTGCCCGTCGGCTTTGGTCCAGCAAGGCGCTGAGCAACAACAGTGCCGCCCCGAAAAGCAGCAGTGCGCTCACCAGCAAGAGCATCTTCATATTCATAGGCTACGCAACATGCGCCAAAGCGCCAGGCAACCGATCACCTGAAATCCGAAGGCACTCGCCAGCATGATTTGCCCTGAGCTGTCGTGCCACATGGAAAGCAGGTAGGTCGGATTGGTGAGTAGAAAGTAACCAGCAACCGAGACCGGCAGCAAGGCAAGGACCACGGCAGTGATACGGGTTTCGCCGGTCATGGCCTTCAACTGGCGAGCCGCTTGCTCGCGTTCGCGGATCATCTTGATCAGGTTTTCCAGCAGCTCACTGGCATTGCCGCCGTAACGGTGGTTGACCTTCAAACCGAGTGCGAGCAGGCGCAGTTCATCTTTCTCGTACAGCTCGGCGAAGTCCGAAGCGGCGTCTGCCAGGCTGACCCCCAGATGCACATTGCGCTGAATCCGGCCCATGGCATTTTTCAGCGGGTCTTCGGCCGCATCGATGGCGCCGAGCACGGCATCGGCCAGGGTCCGTCCGGACTTCAGGCTGCGCACGGCGTGGTCGAGCAGCATCGGCAGCTGTTCGATCATGCGACTGAGGCGACGCTGATAACGCCAGCTGACGAATAGTCGTACCACCACCGGAGGCACCAGCAGCGCCAGCAGCGCGCCGATCCAGCCATCCAGGGCAATCCCCAGCAGCACCCCGAGTATCCAGAACACCAGCCATTGACCCAGGCGTTCGGTGGGACGTCCGAGTCCGGCGCGCAGGAACGCCCGCTCAAGGCCCGCCCATGACGGCTTCTGCACGACCCGCAGCGGTTGCCCCTGGCTCAGGCGTCCCAAAATCCGTTCGTTGCCGGTCTGGCGCAAGCCGTTATAGAGCAGGCGCAGCGCCAGGCCGAGAAAGATCAGGCAAACGAGGATGAGCAGCGCCGGTTTGAGCATGCCGTGGCCTCAGTACGCCGAGGGAGACAGCGCCGAGTCCCGGCGCAATTTGTCGCCAGCCGGATTTACGGCTTCGCGCAGGAAACCGAATCCGGTGTGGCGGTCGAAACGGAACAGTGTGTTGGTGACATACACGTCGTCGCGCACACCGACGACTTCCACCACTTCGCTGACACAGCGGCGACCGTCGGGCATGCGCGTGAGCTGGATGACCACGTCGAGCGCCGCGCAGATCATTTGCCGCAGGGTGCGCTCGGCGATGCTGCGGCCAGTCAAGCCCACCAGGGTCTCCAGGCGCAGCAGCGCATCCTGGGCGTTGTTGGCGTGTACGGTACTCATCGAGCCGTCGTGGCCGGTGTTCATGGCGGTCAATACATCGACCACTTCGACTCCGCGAATTTCGCCGAGGATGATCCGGTCCGGGCGCATCCGCAGGGCGTTGCGAATCAGGTCGCTGGCTTTCACCTCGCCATGGCCTTCGGCATTCGGTGGACGGGTTTCCAGGCGCACGACGTGAGGGTGGCCCAGTTGCAGTTCGGCGACGTCTTCGATGGTGACCAGTCGTTCCTGAGGGTTGATCAACTGGCTGAGAATGTTCAGCAGCGTGGTCTTGCCGGTGCCGGTGCCGCCGCTGATCAGGATGTTGCAGCGTTTGCCCACGGCTTCCTGAATGAATTCGAAGATTGCGTGATCGATGGTTTGCATCGCCATCAGATCGGAGCTTTTGAGCATGTCCTTGCGGAATTTTCGGATCGACAGGCAGGGGCCATCGAGGGCTATCGGCGGAATGATGGCGTTGACCCGGCTGCCGTCCGGCAGGCGCGCATCGACCATCGGCGAAGACTCATCGAGGCGCCGGCCCAGCGGCGCGAGAATCCGTTGCATGACACGTTCGACGTGGTGCGAATCGATAAAGCGCAGGTCACTCAGATGCAGCACGCCCTCGCGTTCGACAAATACCCGGTGCGGACCGTTGACCAGAATCTCGGTCACCGCCGTGTCGCGCAGTAGTACTTCCAACGGGCCGAAACCGGTGAGTTCGTCGACGATCTCTTCGGCCAGGCGCTCCATTTCATAGCGGGAAATCGCCAGGTGCAAACGCGCGATGTACTCGGCCACTTTGTCGATCACGAACTGCGACAGCGCCTGGCGCGAGCCCTCCAGCAGGTTTTTTCCCGACTCTTCGATGGCGTCGATGATGTAGCGGTGCAGCACCAGTTTCAGGCCTTCGTGGTCGGTATTGCCGACCGCGCCGCGATGGGGGGAGCCGAAGAGCTTTTCACTGCTCATTGTGCGCCCCTCAAGCGGTTGAACCAGCCGGTCTTGGGTTTGGCCAGGCCTTCGGAATGTTTGGCCAGGCACTCGCCGAGGGTGCGCAGGCTCTGGGTGAGGCCTTCGCGTGGGGCCAGTTCGAACAAGGTCAGGCCCTGGTTCTTGGCGTTGAGCCGCACTTCCGGGCTGTAGGCGAGGGTGGCGATGATCTCCAGGCCGAACGTCTTGCCCAGGGTGTCGGAGTCCGGTGCGACGCTGCGCAGGTAGCGGTCCACGAGCAATTTGGCGTGATCGAGCTTCATGCCTTTTTCGCGCCACAAGTTGAGCACCGTGAGGTTGCGGCGGCAGTCGAGCACGTTCTGGTCGGTGTACCACAGCAGTTTGTCGCAATGGTTGACGAAGGTGCGCAGCGCTTCGCTGTCAGGTTGGCCCGTGAGGTTTACCACGATGTGCTGGAAGTGTTGGCGCAGGGCGCTGAGCAACATGTACAGCTCGGCGGCGCTGGTGTGTTCCAGCGGTTCATCGCCACTGGCGTAGGCGAGGATGCGCAGCCCGGCTTCGCAACTGGTGAAGGCGCTGTCGATCAGCGTCGCGTCCAGGCGTCGCAAGTGGCGCAATGCATCACCGAAATGAAACGAGCTTTCAAGGCCCAGCAGCGCCAGGCTATCGCCCCGGGGTAATCCAAGGTCCAGCAGCAGCGTGTGCTGTCCGCTTTTTTGCACCACTTGCGCCATGTGCGTGGCCAGCAATGCGCCGTCGGCGCTGCTCTGCACGCCATACAGTACGGTCAGGCGGCCCAGGTGCGTGTTCGGCGCGATGGCGGGCAGGCGTTTGCTCAGGCGTCGCACCAGCCCCGCGACTTCACTGGAGCGTGAACCATAGGCCACGAAATCCCTGGCCCCGGCGCGCATCGCATTGAGCACAAGCTGGTTGTCCATGCCGTCGCCCAGCGCGACGATTGCCAGCATCGGTTTGGCTTCCAGCGCGCCTTCGATCAGCGCGCTTTGGGTTACCACGTGGTCGCGGTCCAGGCCGATGAACACCAGGCTGGCGCAGGTCACGTCCACCAGTGCCAACAGTTCGTCGAGGCTGCCACCACCGGCGCTGACCACCTGGCCCAAGGGCGCAAGGGCACCTTGCAGCCATTCCAGGTCGGTGCTGTTGCGCGTGATCGCGAGGAAGGTTTGACTCAGGTTCTGGCTCATTGCGATAACTCGCTGCGTGATACCGCACTCGCCGGCAGGCCGCCGAGCAAAGTGGCCCGGATCAAGCCGTTGAACAGTGGCGTAAAAGGTCTGCGCATGGAAAGGTATCCTTGCTCGACTCAGGGTGTTTGTTGAGTGATCTCGTTGCCGCGAATGACTTCCACGCTGGTTTTGCGCGATACGGCGCCAGGGCTGGCAACGGGTTTGGGCGGCGCAGTCATGGCCAGCTGGCTGAATTGCAATAACTCGCGGTTGGCATTGGCCAGGTTGGCGGAAGAGCTGCTTTCACCGGCCCAGTAGCGCGCCAGGCGTTTTTCATCGGCGCTACGCACGGCCAGGCGCAGCACGCCGGCCTGGGTCGCGAGCATCAGGCGGCTCACCAGTTGTTCTGGAACGGCGAGCAACACGGTCCGGGCCGCGCCTCGGGATTGATCCTGTTTGAGTTTTTCATCGGCGTTGCGCGCCGGGCTGGAAGGCTGGCCGTCGTTGGTCAACCCCAACTGCTCGCCGACCCCGAGCACCCGCAAGGCCGGCACCACGAGTTGGGCCGTTGGCTGCGGATTGAGGGTGTCCATACGCAGGAACAGCAGCACGTCGACATAGTCACCGGGTGTCAGTTGCCCGCCGATACTGACCACTTCTTCCATGGCAACCGCCAGGGCGCGCTCATTTGGGCGGATCATCCGTGACAGCTTGCTGCCGGCTTCGAAGCTTTCGTCGTTGAGCCAGCTGCCGGCGGTGAGGGCGCGCCAAGGGGTACGGCCAATCGCCTGGTCGAGGCTGGTCAGGCTGCCGGCCGGGGCGGTGTGCAACTGTTCCAGGACGACATCGGCGGCGGTGATCGGCGTATACGGCGCGACATCGTTGACCAGCACGACCACGGGATGGCGGGTCGGGTCATTTGCCGACACTGGCAGCTGTGCAATGGCGAGTGGTGCATTGACGGTGGATTGGGCAACGGTCTCGGGGGCCGGTTGACGACTCAATGTGAGTCCCCAGTAACCGGTAATGATGGCGCCGACCAGAAACAATCCGGCGAGGCCCAGAGTGACACGGCTGTTCATGAAGGCTCTCCCTTTCCTGCTGCGCAAACCCCGTCAGGTCTAACGAGACAACTTCGCAATCAGGCAGCTATGAACATGGAACTATTTCGCTATTTGACCGTAGCGCAGGTAGAGCAAAATGCCATTAGTGTGGAAAAAATATCTAACGAAAGTGCAAAGTTGCGATAAAACGACCTGTTTTTGACGTCAACGAAACGGTTAATACTTTAGTGTTAATGCGTATTTACAGTTGTTGGGCCGGGGAATGCCGACAATGCTGGTGCTGGCACTGGGGAATCATGTTGCGTCCGTGCAACACCCGTCGTCGTCCAGGAGAAATGCCATGTCTTTTTCCACGCTTGTTTTGAAGGTCGCTGCCGAAATCGCTTATTACAAAGGCTTGATCAAGGATACCGAGGGGGCTTCAGGTATTGAGTACGCGGTTATCGCTGCCATGGTCGCGGTGGTTATCGCCGGGCTCAGTTCGGGCATTGGGGATGATATTAGGACGGTGTTCGGCAATATCAGGACTGCACTGGTCCCTAGTTCCTGATTAAGGCATCGGAAATGCTGAAATCGGGTACTAACATCAGCGCTTCGTCCATTGCAGGTGTTACCTCATGAACGCTCACGCACAGCCACGCCAACAACTGCTTCTGGTGGATGACGAAGAGGACGCATTACTTGAGTTGGCGGAGTTGCTGGAGGGTGAGGGGTTCAATTGTTTTACGGCCACTTCGGTCAAGCTCGCGCTGCAGCACCTGACCCGGCATCCCGATATCGCTTTGGTGATCACCGATTTACGCATGCCGGAGGAGAGCGGCATGTCGTTGATCAAGCGCTTGCGCGAGCATACGTCGCGCCAGCATTTGCCGGTGATTGTGATGTCGGGGCATGCGGGCATGGATGATGTCAGTGACATGTTGCGCTTGCAGGTGCTGGATCTTTTTCGCAAGCCGATTTATCACGTGCGGTTGTTGGAGACGCTCAATAATCTGTTTCCTCAACCGCAGGTTTATCTGGTCAAAGGTTGACTTGGCGGCCTCTGGGCCGACCATGTTTGGGTTGATCGAGTACATATCCATTTCTGCGGTAACGGCTACTGGCGGTTTCGCCCTTACGGCGAGTCCCTTTTGGCAAACGCCCCAAAAGGAACCAAAAAGTCTCGCCCCTTACGTACGGCCCCTCGCTTAGGCTCGGCGTTCCTTCGCTGCGGTATTCATCCGGGGGCATTGCCCTCCGGTCGGCTTCGCTTCGACCTACATGCAATGAGTTCGACTGCGTCGAACGGCGCTGCGCGCCAATCCCCGGATGAACACCTCCACTCAGCCTTCCGAGGGGGCGGGTGGATCAAGATCAAGAGCTGCAGGCGAGCTAACGCTCGGCCTGATGAGTGGTGAGAAGCGACGGGGTGGTGTGGGCTGCTCTGCCTTTGCTCTTCTGTGGGAGCGAGCTTGCTCGCGATGGCGGCCTGCCAGCCGACCAATTTCTTTCGAATGTACCCAGCCCAACTTGAGCCTGCTCGCGATGGCGGCCTACCGGCCGGCCTGATTATCTGGGAGCACGCTCCCTCGCCACAAACATCAGCCTTGTCAGGCCACCGGCTGCCAATGCCCGACCATATGCTCCAGATCCCCGACACCCACCAACTGAAAGTCCCCGCTCGGTCCCGGCGCACTGGCCAGCAACGTCACCTCGCTGGGCAACCGTACCGGCTTCTTGAACTGCACGGCGATCTCAACATTTGCCGCAGGCAGATGCCCGGCCAGCGCTGCCAGCGTGCGTGCCTTGTTCCACAGGCCATGGGCGATGGCGGTCGGGAAGCCGAAGAGTCGGGCGCTGGCCGCGCTTAGGTGAATCGGGTTGTAGTCGCCGGACACCCAGGCATATTGCCGGCCGATCTCCGAGGGCGCTTTCCAGTGCTCGATTTCGCTCAGGACAAGGCTCGATACCAGGTTCTCTTCGAGCGGTTCGCCCTCGAGTTTGACGCCGCGACAGAGCATCCGGCTTTCTGCTTCCCACAACGGGCCCAACTGATCGTCGAGGCTGGTCAGCAGATCGAACGTCGCGCCTTTGGTGTGGGGTTGCAGGTTCTGCACTTGCACGCTGACGCGCACCCGACTCACCCCGCCCATGGTGCGCAACACACGTATGCGGTTGCTCAGGTGAATCAGGCCCAGCAGCGGGAACGGGAAGTCCCTGGCTGTGAGCAGTTGCATCTGCAAGGCAAACCCGAGGATGTGCGGGTAGGTCGGTGGCAGTAGGCCGTTGTCGGCGAAACCACAGACCTTGCGATAGGCCGCCAGGCGCTTGGGATCGACTTCGACCCAGCAACGAAGGCCCGAATCGGGCAGGCGGCTGCCGGTGATTTTTCGCCGTGTTGCCGCTCGTGCGTACAACCCCGGCAGGCTGGGTTCGCGGTTGAGTGTGTGCCAGTCGGTGATCATCCTTAAGCCCCCAGAACGCTTTGCCCACATACGCGCAAAGCTTGCCCGGTGAACGCGCCGGTGCCCGGTTGCGCGAGCCAGGCCACGGCCTCGGCGACGTCCTGCGGCAGGCCGCCCTGGCCGAGGGAGCTCATGCGCCGTCCGGCTTCGCGCAGGCCGAAGGGAATGTGCGCGGTCATCTGCGTTTCGATGAAGCCCGGCGCCACGGCGTTGATGCTGATGCCGCGCTCGTGGAGCAGCGGCGCCCAGGCTTGTGCCAGACTGATCAACCCGGCCTTGCTCGCCGCGTAATTGGTTTGCCCGCGATTACCGGCGATGCCGCTGATGGACGCCAGCAGGATCACCCGGCCGTTGTCGTGCAGGGTGCCGCTGTCGAGCAGGGCTTTGGTCAGCACTTGCGGCGCGTTGAGGTTGACCGCCAGCACCGCGTCCCAGAATTCCGGGGTCATGTTGGCCAGGGTTTTATCCCGGGTGATGCCGGCGTTGTGCACCACGATGTCGAGGCCGTCGGGCAGTTGTTCGACCAACTGCGCGGCGGCGTCTTCGGCGCAGATGTCGAGGGTGATGCTGCGCCCGCCGAGGCGCGCGGCGAGGGCTTCGAGATCGGTTTTGGCCGGCGGTACGTCGAGCAGGATGACATCGGCACCATCGCGGGCCAGGGTTTCGGCGATGGCGGCACCAATGCCCCGCGCCGCGCCGGTGACCAATGCCTTGCGCCCGGCGAGCGGGCGTGTCCAGTCGGTGACTGGCGTTGCGCACGGATTCAAGCGAATGACCTGACCGGACACGAAGGCGCTTTTGGGCGAGAGGAAAAACCGCAGCGGGCCTTCCAGTTGCGCCTCGGCACCTTCGCCGACGTAGATCAATTGCAGGGTGCCACCGCTGCGCAACTCCTTGGCCAGGGAGCGGCTGAAACCTTCCAGGGCACGCTGGGCACTGGCGGCAAACGGGTCACGCAGGGTTTGCGGATCACGCCCGAGAATCACCAGGTGTGCGCAGTGTTCGAGGTTCTTCATCAGCGGCTGGAAAAACTCGCGCAGTTGCTTGAGCTGATCGGTGTGCAGCAGGTCACTGGCGTCGAACACCACGGCCTTGAGTTTCGGTCCGTGGCCGGGAATCCAGGCCGTGGCCAGCGAAGGCTCGGTGCCGTAGCTGTAGATCGCGTCGGTCAGGCGGTTGGCGAACGCGCTGACGTGTTCGGCCAACGGTCCGCCGCCGATCAGCAGTGCACCTTCTACAGGTCGCAACCGACCCGCTTGCCAGCGCTCCAGTCTGGTCGGCGCCGGCAACCCCAGGGCACCGACCAGGCGATGGCCGATGGACGAATTGGCGAAGTCGATATAGCGGTCAGACATGGAACGCGCTCCGAAAGCTGGGGTTCAAAGTGTGGACCATGAATGGCGATCAGTCGTTCGATCCACGAGATAAGGCCTACGCTTGGTTACAGTGTAGGAGCGAGCTTGCTCCGGGCGGCGTTCCGACGATGGCGGTGTATCAGCCAACATCGATGTTGCATGTGCTGACCTCTTCGCGAGCAGGCTCGCTCCCACAGGGGTTAGTGTTTACATCAGGTCTTTTGTCAGGAGCTCTTCATGACCCAACTGCGCCGCGTCGCGATCATCGGCGGTAACCGGATTCCCTTCGCCCGTTCCAACGGCCCCTACGCCACGGCCAGTAACCAGGTGATGCTCACCGCCGCCCTCGAGGGCCTGATCGAGCGTTACAACCTGCACGGCCAGCGCATCGGCGAAGTGGTCGCCGGGGCGGTGCTCAAGTTGTCGCGGGACATGAACCTCACGCGCGAGTGCGTACTGGGTTCGCGGCTGTCGCCCGCCACCCCGGCCTACGACATCCAGCAGGCGTGCGGCACCGGGCTGGAAGCGGCGTTGCTGGTGGCGAACAAGATTGCCCTGGGCCAGATCGACTGCGGCATCGCCGGTGGCGTGGACACCACCTCGGATGCACCGATCAGCGTCAGCGAGGGGCTGCGCAAAATCCTCCTGCAAGCCAATCGCGCCAAAACCACCGGCGACAAACTGAAAACCTTCCTGCAATTGCGTCCCAAACATCTGATCCCCGAGTTCCCGCGCAACGGCGAGCCGCGTACCGGGTTGTCCATGGGCCAACATTGCGAGCTGATGGCCCAGACCTGGAGCATCCCTCGCCAGGCACAGGATCAATTGGCGCTGGAGAGTCATCAGAAACTGGCCGCGTCCTACGCTGAGGGCTGGCACAACGACCTGATGACGCCGTTCCTGGGCCTGACCCGCGACAACAACCTGCGCCCGGATTCGACGCTGGAAAAGCTCGCCGCGCTCAAGCCGGCCTATGAGAAAAGCACCAGGGGCACTCTGACCGCCGGCAACTCCACGCCGCTGACCGATGGTGCGTCACTGGTGCTGCTGGGCAGCGAGGAATGGGCCAAGGCACGCGGGTTACCGATCCTGGCCTACTGGCGTGACGGCGAGGCGGCGGCGGTGGATTTCGTCAACGGCGCCGAAGGCTTGTTGATGGCACCGGTCTACGCCGTGCCGCGTTTGCTGGCGCGCAATGGCCTGACCTTGCAGGACTTCGACTACTACGAAATCCACGAAGCCTTCGCCGCGCAAGTGCTGTGCACTTTGAAGGCCTGGGAGGATCCGGAGTACTGCAAAACCCGTCTCGGGCTCGATGCGGCGCTGGGCTCGATCGACCGCAGCAGGCTCAACGTCAAGGGCAGTTCATTGGCAGCGGGGCATCCGTTTGCCGCCACGGGCGGGCGTATCGTCGCCAACCTGGCGAAGTTGCTGGATGCAGCGGGCAAGGGGCGGGGACTGATATCGATCTGCGCGGCGGGCGGGCAGGGCGTGACCGCCATTATCGAGCGCTGAGTGTTTAGCTCCGGGGGCCAGTACACTGAGTATCCCTGTGGCGAGGGGGCTTGTCGGAACGCCGCACCGCCCCGTTCGAGCGCGAAGCGGTCGTAAAATCAGCGACCGCTTTTTCTCAGGCACACTACGTTGATCGCTTTACGGCTGCTTCGCAACCGAACGGGGCGGTGCGGCGTTCCGACAAGCCCCCTCGCCACAGTTGATCGGTTCGCTTATGTACGGAACCTGCGCACCAACCCGTCCAGCTCATTGGACAACCCGGCCAGGCTCTGGGAATCCAGGCGCGCCGAGTTGGCCAGTTCCGCCACTAGCTGCGCATCGCCATGGATCTGGCTGATGTGCCGGTTGATGTCTTCGGCCACTTGATGCTGTTGTTCCGCCGCCGTGGCGATCTGGGTGTTCATGTCGCGGATCACGTCCACCGACTCGCGGATCTGCCCGAAGCTGTTGCGCGCCTCGCCGATGCGCGTCACCGATTGCTGGGACACTTCCAGGCTGGCGTGCATCTGTTGGGTCACCTGGCTGGTGCGTTTGGCCAGGTTGCCCAGCAGTCCGTCGATTTCCGCCGTGGAGTCGGCCGTGCGCTTGGCCAGGGCCCGCACTTCGTCAGCCACCACAGCAAAGCCGCGACCTTGTTCACCAGCCCGGGCCGCTTCGATCGCGGCGTTCAGCGCCAGCAGGTTGGTCTGTTCGGCGATCGAGCGGATGGTCCCCAGGATCGACTGAATGTCGTTGCTGTCGCGTTCGAGCTGTTGCATCGACTGGGCCGACTGTTCGATTTCCTGGCTCAGGCGATCCACGCTGCTGACCGCCGCATCGATCTGCTGCTGACCTTCGCGAGCCTGGCGCTGGCCACTGTCGGCAGACTCCGCCGCCTGGCTGCAAGAGCGCGCGACTTCGTTGGCGGTGGCGACCATTTCGTGGAACGCCGTGGAGACCATGTCCACCGCTTCACGCTGGCGTCCGGCGGCTTCGGCCATGTCGCTGGAGACCTGGGTCGAACTCCTGGACGTGGCGAGGATTTTGCCCGCCGCGCCGCCGATGTTCTGGATCAGGTTGCGAATCGCGGTCAGGAACTGGTTGAACCAGTTGGCCAGTTGCGCGGTTTCATCATTGCCACGGATTTGCAGGTTCTGGGTCAGGTCGCCTTCGCCCTGGGCGATGCCTTCCAGGCCACTGGCCACGCTGCGGATCGGGCGCACGATGAGGCTGGCAAAACTGGCACCGACGACGGCAAAGATGACAGCCAGGACGGCGGCGATGATGGCGATCAACCAGGTCAACTGGGTCGCGGAACTCATCACGTCGTCCTGTTTGATCAGGCCGATGAAGGTCCAGCCCAGTTGTTCCGATGGCCAGACGTTGGCCATGTAGTGCTCGCCGTTCAGCTCCACTTCCACCAGGCCTTTGCCGGCCTTGGCCAGTTGCGCGTAGCCGTCGCCAAGGCTGTTCAGCGGTTTGAAGTTGTGTTCCGGTTGTTTCGGATCCACCAGGACCATGCCGGTGTTTTCCAGCAGCATCAGGTAGCCGGTTTCACCGAGCTTGATCTGTTTGACGATTTCGGTGAGCTGCTTGAGCGTCACGTCGATGCTGACCACGCCGCCATTGGTGCCCAGCTTGTTGTCGATGGTGCGCACGGTGCTGACGTAGGTCGCGTCGTCCTGGGCCCAGTAATAGGCCTCGGTACGGAACGGCTTGCCCGGTTTGGCCTGGGCCGCCTTGTACCAGGGGCGCTGGCGCGGGTCGTAGTTGTTCAGCTTCGGATCATCCGGCCACGACACGTAGCCGCCCGCCGCCGTGCCGAGGATGGCATAGGCGTAGGCCGGGTGGCTGTTGCCCAGGTCCTGGAGCAGGGTGAAGACTTTTTTGTCAGCCTCGCCCTGAGGGATGCTCTCGGCGTTGGCGGCCATGTAAGTCTTGAGGCTGTCGTCGGAGTTTCGGATCAACGGCTGCTTGGCCAGGTAATCGACGTTCTGGCTGATGCCGTCAAAGAACAATTGCATGGCGTTGCTGACCTGACGAATCTCGCGGGCACTGCCGTCGACGAATTCGTCCCTGGCATCACTGCGCAGGTTCAGCACAACGAGGGTGGCGACCAGCACCACGGGCAGGCAGGCGATGATTGCAAACGCCCAGGTCAACTTCTGTTTGATGTTCATCCGCGCTCCAGATTTTCTTGTAGGCCCACGCAGTGCAGATGACTCGCGGTTTATTGGCAGCCGTAAACGTTCTTGGTCAACCCGGGTCCTTGAGTGCGGCATCGCTTTTGTTGTGGCAGCGATTGTCGGACAAATCACTTTGTCACTTAGGACTTCGGCTGTTGTTGGAGGAAATTGAGGCCTGTTGGGAAAAATCCTACGGAAGGTATGAGCGGTGGTGTCAGCTTCTGTCGCAATTACCCTCAATGCCCATGCACAACAAGTGACGCAGGCTCGGCTATGATCTGGAACGACCATGGCGGTCGTCGGTTTTACCTGATGAAATCGGTACATTGTGTGCATCTGCAATGTTCATAAGTCGGCAACCCCTCCCCCCCGTGAGTGGATTGCCGTATAACGAATGACTTTCGCGTGTTTGGTAATAAAGGACCCACAATAAAAGCTGATGAAGACTCCAAAACGCATTGAACCCCTGATCGAGGACGGTCTGGTCGACGAGGTGCTGCGCCCACTCATGAGTGGTAAAGAAGCAGCTGTTTATGTGGTGCGCTGCGGCAACGAGTTGCGTTGCGCGAAGGTCTACAAGGAGGCGAATAAACGCAGTTTCCGTCAGGCAGCCGAGTACCAGGAAGGCCGCAAGGTACGCAACAGCCGTCAGGCCCGTGCGATGGCCAAGGGCTCCAAGTTTGGCCGCAAGGAAACCGAGGACGCTTGGCAGAACGCCGAAGTGGCGGCGCTGTTCCGTCTGGCCAGTGCCGGTGTGCGGGTGCCCAAGCCGTTCGACTTCCTCGAAGGCGTGCTGCTCATGGAACTGGTGGCCGACGAGTACGGTGATGCCGCGCCGCGCCTGAACGATGTGGTGCTGGAGCCGGACCAGGCCCGGGAGTATCACGCGTTTCTGATTTCCCAGATCGTGCTGATGCTGTGTACCGGTCTGGTGCACGGTGACCTGTCCGAGTTCAACGTGCTGCTGACGCCGACCGGTCCGGTGATCATCGACCTGCCGCAGGCGGTGGACGCAGCGGGCAACAACCACGCGTTCAGCATGCTGGAGCGGGATGTGGGCAACATGGCGTCCTACTTCGGGCGGTTTGCACCGGAGTTGAAGAAGACCAAGTACGCCAAGGAAATGTGGGCCTTGTACGAGGCCGGCACCTTGCACCCGGCCAGTGTCCTGACCGGCGAGTTCGTCGACACGGAAGAGCTGGCGGACGTGGGTGGAATCATGCGCGAGATCGAGGCCGCGCGCCTGGATGAAGAGCGCAAGCAAGCCGTACGCGCGGCGGACGATGCTCCGCCGGGCAAGACCGAAGAACCGCCTCCGCCCTGGATGCAGTGATCGGATAAAGAAAAACCCGGCTTCGGCCGGGTTTTTTGTGCGCCACCCAAATCCCTACAGGGAGTTGCGGTGGTTGGCAGGGGCGGCACAACACCCCGACTCCAGATTCTTCAGGATCGGGCAATCCGGCCGATGATCGCCCTGACAGTGCTCGACCAGGTCCTGCAAGGTGTCGCGCAACTGGCCCAACTCGCGGATCTTCTGGTTCAACTCATCGATGTGCTGGCGAGCCAACGCTTTCACATCGGCGCTGGCGCGCTGGCGGTCTTGCCAGAGGGTCAGCAACTTGCCGACCTCTTCCAGGGAAAACCCCAGGTCCCGCGAGCGCTTGATGAACGCCAGCGTGTGCAGGTCGTCATCGCCGTACACCCGGTAGCCGCTGTCGGTGCGATGGGCTGCCTTGAGCAGGCCGATGGATTCGTAATAACGGATCATCTTTGCGCTCAGGCCACTGTGGCGGGCCGCTTGGCCGATGTTCATCGGTTGTCCTCCAGGTCCTTGGGTTTCCAGGTTTTCAACAGTAACGCATTGCTCACCACGCTGACGCTCGACAACGCCATGGCCGCACCGGCCAGCACTGGGTTGAGGAAGCCGAAGGCCGCCAGCGGAATGCCGATCAGGTTATAGACAAAGGCCCAGAACAGATTCTGCCGAATCTTGGCGTAGGTCTTGCGGCTGATCTCCAATGCGGCCGGCACCAGTCTCGGATCGCCGCGCATCAGGGTGATGCCGGCCGCGTGCATGGCGACGTCGGTGCCGCCACCCATGGCAATGCCGATGTCGGCGGCGGCCAGTGCCGGGGCGTCGTTGATGCCGTCGCCGACCATCGCCACCACCCCGGTTTGTTTCAGTGCGGCGACCGTGGCGGCTTTGTCCGCCGGTAGCACTTCGGCATGCACATCGTGGATGCCCAGCACCTCGGCCACCACCTTGGCGCTGCCGCGATTGTCGCCGGTCAGCAGGTGGCTGCTGATGTTCCGTGCGCTGAGTTGTTGCACCGCTTGCAGCGCGCCGGGCTTGAGGGTGTCACCGAAGGCGAACAGGCCCAGCACCTGTGGTTCGGGGGATTGTTCGATCAGCCAGGACAAGGTCCGGCCTTCTTTTTCCCACGCGATTGCGGAGTCGGCCAACGGCCCGGCATTCAAGCCGCTGTCCTCCAGCAGACGCCGATTGCCCAGCGCCAGGCGACGCCCTTCGAGGTTGCCGGCGATGCCGCGGCCGGTCAGGGACTGGCTGTCGCTGACATCGGCCACCTTCAATCCACGCTCGGCACAGGCATCCAGAACAGCCTTGGCCAGCGGGTGCTCACTGCCGCGTTGCAGGGCGCCGGCCAATTGCAGCAAGCTCGCCTCATTACCGTCGATAGCACTCAGATGAGCAATGCGCGGGGCGCCGGAGGTCAGGGTGCCGGTCTTGTCGAATACCACCGCGCTGACTTCATGGGCTCGCTCCAGTGCTTCGGCGTCCTTGATCAGAATCCCGTAGCGCGCCGCCACGCCGGTGCCGGCCATGATCGCGGTCGGCGTGGCCAGGCCCAAGGCGCACGGGCAGGCGATCACCAACACCGCCACGGCGTTGATCAGCGCGGTTTCCATCGGTGCGCCGTACAGCCACCAGCCGATCAGGGTGGCCAGGGCAATCAGCAGCACAGTGGGCACGAACACCTGGCTGACTTTATCCACCAGTTTCTGGATCGGCGCTTTTGCAGCCTGAGCGTCTTCCACCAGACGGATGATCCGCGCCAGCACGGTTTCCGCACCGAGGGCCTGGGTACGCACCAGCAACCGGCCTTCACCGTTGATCGCGCCACCGGTGACTCTGTCGCCGGGCTGCTTGGGCACCGGCAGGCTCTCGCCACTGATCAGGGCTTCGTCGGCGTGGCTCTGGCCTTCAACCACTTCGCCGTCCACCGGGAAGCGTTCGCCGGGTTTGACCATCACCAGATCGTTGAGGCGCAGGGCGCTGATGGCGACGTCTTGCTCGTTGCCATCGATCACCCGGATCGCCCGTTCCGGACGCAAGGCTTCGAGGGCTCGGATGGCGCTGGCGGTCTGGCGCTTGGCGCGACTTTCCAGGTACTTGCCCAGCAGCACCAGGGCGATCACCACCGCCGAGGCTTCGAAGTACAGATGCGGCATGCGCCCGGCGGCGGTGGCCCATTCGTACAGGCTCAAGCCATACCCGGCGCTGGTGCCCAAGGCAACCAGCAAATCCATGTTGCCGGCCCCGGCGCGCACGGCTTTCCACGCGGCGACGTAGAACCGTGCACCGAAGATGAACTGCACCGGCGTGGCCAAGGCGAATTGCGCCCAGGCCGGGAGCATCCAGTGCACGCCGAATGGCTGTAGCAGCATCGGCAATACCAGCGGCAAGGCGAGGGCAATGGCGATGATCAAGGCCAGGCGTTCGCGGTGCAGGCGCTGTTGTTGATCGTCGGTTGGCGGGTGTTCGACTTCCCACACGCTGGCGCTGTAGCCAGCCTTGGCCACCGCGGCGATCAAGGTTTGCGGGTCGATCTGGCCGAGCAGTTCAAGGTGGGCGCGTTCGTTGGCCAGGTTGACGCTGACGCTTTTCACCCCGGCAACCTTGCCTAGCGCACGCTCGACGCGACCGAAGCAGGAAGCGCAGGTCATGCCGTCGATGCTCAATTCCAGGCGCTGTTGCGGCACGCTGTAGCCGGCCTTGGCCACGGCATCCATCAGGGCCGACAGGCTGTCGCTGGGTGCCTGGACCCGCGCCTGTTCAGTGGCGAGGTTGACGCTGACGGCACTGGCGCCAATGACTTTGCTCAAGGCGCGCTCGACCCGCCCAGCGCAACTGGCGCAGGTCATGCCGGCAATCGGCAGGTCGAACGTGGTGGATTCGGACATCGGTCGCACTCCCTGTAGTAGATGACCACAGGATCAACCTTGCCATGCTGGCAAGGTCAAGTGCCATAATTCAGATCAAGCAGCCGATCAGTAGCCGAGACCGGCGCGCTTGAGGTACATCCCGTCCTGCGTCATCGCGATCCGGTACTTGAGCACATCCCCGGCCTTGAGCTGGATATCCTGCGAACCCGGCGCGAGCATGCCCGGATTGCAGCCCGGGACCTGGCCCGGCAGCAGTTTCAGGCGCAGCGAGACGATGCCCGGCGGCAGGTTGAACGAGGTGCTCTGTTCCTGAAACAGCCGCGCCGCCAATTGATCCTGGATGTACACACCGATTTCGCAGCTGGTCGCGACTTCCAGGCGCTCGCGGGAAATGATCAGCACGCCATAATCCTGACCGGCAGCATTGACCGAAGGCACGGCGGCGAAAAGGCTGAGAAAGCCAAACAGGCTGAAAACTGACCAGCGCATGGCTGAATCTCCTGAGTTCGAGTCATTGATGGACGCAGCTTGGCCGAGCGTCGCGCCGATTGCCAGCCCGGCAGCTAACTCCAGAACTTGACCTTGCCATGGTGGCAAGCTCGAAACTGGGCTCAACCTTCGGAAAAGGAGTCATCCCATGCAAGTGTTCAACGTTGAAGGCATGTCTTGTGGTCACTGCGTCAAGGCCATCACCCAAGCTGTCCAGGCCAAAGACCCGGCGGCCAGTGTGCGGGTCGATCTGGCGGCCAGGGAGGTGGGTGTCGAAAGTGCGCTGACCGCCGAGCAGGTGATCGAGGCGATCAGCGAAGAGGGTTACGGCGTCAAATTGGCCTGAATTTGATAGTTAGCGAGCTACCGGAATGTTCAAGGCGTCCATGCGCAGCTAGACTGTCGGGCTGCCGACTTCTGCCCCACTGGATGCCTGATGAACTTCCGAACCATTCTGATTCTCGGCGCCTTGAGCGCATTTGGTCCGCTGGCGATCGATTTCTACCTGCCGGCCTTCCCGGCCATGGCCCTGGCTTTCGGGACGGACGAAAATCACGTTCAGATGACGTTGGCAGTGTACTTCCTCGGCTTGTCCATCGGTCAGTTGGCCTATGGCCCGGTGGCGGATCGTTTCGGGCGACGCATTCCTTTGCTCATCGGTGTCGGTTTGTTCACCGCCGCATCCGTGGCGTGCGCCTTTGCGCCGAATCTTGAATGGCTGATCGGCGCGCGTTTCATCCAGGCGTTGGGCGGCTGCGCGGGTATGGTGATTTCCCGGGCGGTGGTCAGCGACAAGTGTGATGCGGTGGGGTCGGCGAAAGTTTTTTCGCAATTGATGCTGGTGATGGGACTTGCCCCCATCCTCGCGCCATTGCTGGGTGGGTTGTTGGTCAACACCACAGGCTGGCAGTCGATCTTCCTGGCCTTGACCGGTTTCAGTGCGCTGGCGGGGCTGGCGGTGGCGACGGGATTGCCGGAAAGCATGCCGGCCCATATGCCGCGTCAACCGTTGTCGGGTGCGCTGCGTCAGTACGGCCGGTTGCTGGCTGACCCGATATTTCTTGGCCATGCATTGACCGGGGGCATCGCCATCGCCGGGATGTTTGCCTACATCGCCGGTTCACCCTTCATCATCATCAAGCTCTACGGCGTTGCGGCCGAGCATTTCGGCTGGCTGTTCGGCATCAATGCGGCGGGCTTCATTCTGGTGGCGCAGGTCAACGCGCGGTTACTGGCCAAGCGTGGCCCGACGTTCTTGCTGGCGCGCGCAGTGTGGGTTTATCTGACGGCCGGTTTGGCCCTGCTCGCTGTCAGCTCGCTGCACCCGGCACAATTGTGGCCGCTGCTTATTCCATTGTTCATCTGTATCGCCAGCCTCGGTTGCATCAGTCCCAACGCCGCGGCCTGTGCGATGAGCGGGCAGGGCGCACGGGCCGGCAGCGCGTCGGCGCTGCTCGGTTGTCTGCAATTCAGCGTGGCTGCCGGCGCCTCTGCGCTGGTGGGCGTGCTGCACGACGGCAGCGCCGTGCCGATGGCCATGGTCATCAGCCTGTGTGGAATTCTGGTGGTGAGCGCAGCGGTGCTCACCCGGCGTTTGCAAAATGCCCGGGCGCTGGCGCAAGCCCAGGTTTGAGGCTGGAGTCAGCCGGCTGCACGCTGCGGGAGGAGGATGGGGATCTGGTGAGGGGCCTGGATGCGGGCTTCAAGGGTACGCGTGAAAGCGCGAGCTTCTGCTTCGCTGCGGAACGTCACAGCGTGTTGGTCAAGGCGGACTTGCCACTGGGATTTTGCCAGTTCTTTTATCAGGATCTTCATAGCCGATCTCCTCTCGCAAAAGATGTCTCGTAAAAGATGTCTCGTAAAAGACGTTACGCAAAAGAATGCCTCGCAGGAGATTCGATTGTAGTCCCGTATACGGTCACCATTGTGACAAGGATCAACTGTCGGACTGACGGTTTGTAACCAAAAAAACACGGCTTTTCTGGGGCGGCCACAGAGGCTGTCTACGACCGGGATTGCCCGGTCGCAGTCGGAAAACAGCAGAAGTCGATGAAATCAGCGATGGTTTTTTTCAGCGCTTCAGAACCCTTCCAGCACAATCTTGCCCTTGGCCTTGCCGCTTTCCAGCAGGGCATGGGCACGGCGCAGATTGGCCGCGTTGATCGTGCCGAAGTGTTCGCCCACCGTGGTTTTCAGTGTCCCGGCATCGATCAGCCAAGCGATGCGATTGAGCAGGTTGTGTTGCTCGATCATGTCCGCGGTTTCAAACAGCGAACGGGTGTACATGAACTCCCAGTGCAGTGACAGGCTCTTGCGTTTGAGCTTGGTCACGTCCAGCGACTTGGGGTCATCGATCAGCGCCAGTTTGCCCTGGGGTGCCAATGCCTCGATCAATTGGTCCAGATGCTGGTCGGTTTGCGTCAGGCTGGCGACGTGGGTGACCTGATCCACACCGGCACGCTTGAGTGCTTCGCTCAGTGGCTGGCCATGGTCGATGACCAGATCGGCGCCCAACTCTTTCACCCAGCTTTGGGTTTGCGCACGCGAAGCGCTGCCGATGACTTTCAGGGCCGTCAGTTGGTGAGCGAGTTGCGTAAGAATCGAGCCCACGCCGCCCGCCGCGCCGACAATCAACAGGCTCTGGCCTTCAGCGGTTTTGCCTTCGCGTACTTGCAGGCGCTCGAACAACAGTTCCCAGGCCGTGATCGCGGTGAGCGGCAGGGCAGCGGCCTCGGCGAAACCCAGGGTCTTTGGCATGTGGCCGACGATGCGCTCGTCCACCACGTGCAACTCGCTGTTGCCGCCCGCACGCGCGATGGAGCCGGCGTAATACACCTTGTCGCCGGCCTGGAACAGCGTCACCTCACTGCCCACGGCCTTGACCACACCGGCCACGTCCCAACCCAGTACCTTGGCCGCGCCGCCCTCAGGCTGGACGTTCTGGCGCACCTTGGTGTCTACCGGGTTGACCGAGATGGCTTTGACTTCCACCAGCAAGTCGCGGGGGCCGGCGACCGGCTCCGGCAGTTCGATGTCTTGCAGAGCCTTGTCGTCACTGATCGGCAACGAGGCGTAGTAGGCAATGGCTTTCATGGGCGGCTCCGGAACACTAATAAAGAAGAGATTCGATGGGGCAGATGATTGGCTATTTCTCCTGAAGATAAAACCAGCTAAAAGAGCAGTCTCTTTCAATATTTTTTTGATAATCGGTGCTCTGATGCTGCGTTTCGATGACTTGCAGTTGTTTGTCCGGGCGGCGGACCTGGGCAGTCTGTCCGCTGCCGCGCGGGGCATGGACATGTCGGCGGCGGTGGCCAGTGCGGCGCTCAAGCGCATCGAACAGCAGCTCGGCGCCCGATTGTTGGCCCGTTCGACCCGCAGCCTGCGCCTGACCGCCGAAGGTGAGGGCTTTCTCGAATACGCCCGCGCGGCCCTGAGCAATCTCGACGAGGGCCGGCGATTGCTGGCCAGTGGTCAGGACCAGGTCAGCGGGGTGCTGCAACTGTCGGCACCTTCGGACTTTGGCCGCAACCTGCTGCTGCCCTGGCTCGACGAGTTTCAACGCGAGCATCCGAAGCTCACCGTGAGCTTGCTGCTGGGGGACCGCATCGCCGACCTGTTTCGCCAACCGGTAGACATTGCCCTGCGCTACGGAGAACCGGAGGACTCCAGCCTGGTGGCGCTACCTATCGCCCCGCAGAACCGCCGGGTGTTGTGCGCCGCTCCCGGCTATCTGGCCCGGCATGGCGAGCCGCGGCATCTGGAGCAACTGGCACAGCACAATTGCCTGTTGTACATGCTCGGAAGCCGGGTCCACGATCACTGGAGTTTTCACGACGGCAAACGCGAAGTCAGCCTGACCGTCAGCGGCGATCGTTTCAGCGACGATGCCGATGTCGTGCGCCTTTGGGCCGTGGCAGGTGCCGGGATCGCTTACAAGTCCTGGCTCGATGTGGCCGCCGATGTTCTGGCCGGTCGCTTGAAGGTGCTGATGCCGGAGCTGCTCTGTGAGCGCGCACCGTTGAATCTGTTGTGCGCCCATCGCGCACAATTGAGTAAGCCGGTGAACCTGTTGCGTGAAATGCTTGCCAGACGATGCGCCCTTTTGAGCAGTCAATTTCCGGGCTTATCGGATATCGATCATTAGTCGCACGAAAAAAGAGAAATTTCCCTCAGGAACGATCACCACCTACACCGGGCGGAGGAAAGGATCCGCCGAGCAACCCGCATATACTAGCGCCCTCATCATGTCAGTAGCGTCGATCCCCAATGGCGGGTCCACGTTCGAGTCGGCCCGGCTGCACGGTCATCCTTCTGGCCTACGCAGCATCGGCCAGGCAGCGCAAATGAGTGAGCAAGGCGTTGCCGGGCTTATGGCAGTTTCCACGGATTGGCCGACGACACATTACTGGTCAAGATTTCTCTGGGCAGTAGACGAAACGATTCAACAGGGAGTGAATACATGGAACATGCACCTTGCATCAGCCAGATCGCCACGTTGCTGGCTGACCCAAAGCGCAGCGCAATGATGTGGGCCTTGATGGATGGTTCGGCGCGAACAACCGAAGAGTTGGCATTGCTGGCCGGCCTGTCATCGTCGTCGGCCAGTGCACACTTGGGGCGTTTGTCCGCCGGAGGTCTGCTGAAGGTTGAAAACCGCGGCCGCAAACGCTTCTTCCGCCTGGCCGCTCCCGAGGTCGGGGCGGCAATCGAAGCACTGGCCAGCGCGACCTTCGCCAGCGCACCCCAGGATATTCCGGACGTATTCAAGCGTAATTCACCGCTGGTCAAACCCCGGGCGGTGCGTTCGCCATTGTTGAGTGCCCGGCTGTGCGACGATCACTTGGGGGGCACCCTGTCCGCCGATCTGTATCAGCGACTGCTGGAGGCAGGCTGGATCGAGCACTTGGATCAGCGGGTCACGGTCACGCTCAAGGGCGCGACGGAGTTGGCGGCACGTGGAGTGTTCGTCCAGGCGCTGGCTCATCACAACGGCAGGGTTGCCTGCGCCTGCCCTGACTGGAGCGAAAGACGCCCGCACTTGGGTGGTTCGCTGGGCGCGGCATTGTTGCAGCTGTTCATGCAGTCGGGGTGGTTGAGCCTGCCCAACGATTCCCGAGCCTTGCAGGTGACGGCTTCCGGGCAACGCGAGATCTATCGCTTTGCCCTGGAAACCGAGTTGGAAATGGCGCTGTAGGAGCCGGCTTGCCGGCGATGGCGGCCTCTCATCCAGCATCAATACTGGAGGTGATGGCCTTATCGCTGGCAAGCCAGCTCCTGCAAGGGTTTGCCTTTGCCTTTACGGTTTCACCAACCGCGCATCGAGACTGTTCTGCGCCAGGCGTTTGGCCTGATCCTGGGTCATGCCCAGGTGGGTGTGCAGCGCATGGAAGTTCTCGGTGACATAACCGCCGAAGTACGCCGGGTCATCGGAGTTCACGGTCACTTTCACGCCGCGTTCCAGCATGTCGAGAATGTTGTGCTGCGACATGTGATCGAACACGCAAAGCTTGGTGTTCGACAACGGGCACACGGTCAGCGGGATCTGCTCGTCGATGATTCGCTGCATCAGGCGCTCGTCTTCGATGGCCCGCACGCCATGATCGATGCGCTGGATCTTCAGCAGGTCGATGGCTTCCCAGATGTACTCGGGCGGGCCTTCTTCGCCGGCGTGGGCGACGGTCAGGAAGCCTTCGTGACGGGCGCGGTCGAACACGCGCTGGAACTTGCTTGGCGGGTGGCCCATCTCGGAGCTGTCCAGGCCCACGGCGACGAACGCATCGCGGAACGGCAGCGCCTGGTCGAGGGTTTTCTGCGCTTGGTCTTCGCTCAGATGGCGCAGGAAGCTCAGGATCAAACCACTGGTGATGCCCAGTTGCTGCTCGCCATCCTTCAGCGCGGCTGCGATGCCGTTGAGCACCACTTCGAACGGGATGCCACGGTCGGTGTGGGTCTGCGGGTCGAAGAACGGTTCGGTGTGAATCACGTTCTGCTCTTTGCAGCGCAGCAGGTACGCCCAGGTCAGGTCATAGAAATCCTGGGACGTGCGCAGCACATCGGCACCCCGGTAATACAGGTCGAGGAACTCCTGCAGGTTGTTGAAGGCATACGCCTTGCGCAAGGTTTCGACGTCGTTCCATGGCAAGGCAATCTTGTTGCGCTCGGCCAGGGCGAACAACAGCTCGGGTTCCAGCGAGCCTTCCAGGTGCAGGTGCAATTCTGCCTTTGGCAGGGCGTTCAGCCAGTCGTACATAATTCTTTTCTCATCAGGTGCAATGGTCGCCATTCTACAGAGGGTTGCCGCAACAATTGGTAAAACCTGACCAGGCGGTTCATCACACCGTTTCCAGTTCCCGTCGATAAGCGTAGGTATCGGCGAAGCGCGAGAGCAGGAACTCGGCGCAGGCGGTGGCCGGATATTTCGCCGGGTGCAATGCATCCTGACAACCGGGCAGGCATTCGATGGGGGTGTCCGGGTGCGGCTCGGCGAAGAACGGCATCGAATAACGATCCACACCGAGCGGGCTGATCACCCGGTGCGGCGTCGACAGGTAACGGTCGTTGCTCCAGCGCGCCATCATGTCGCCCAGGTTGACCACGAACGTACCTTCGATCGGCGGCGCGTCGATCCATTCGCCTTTGACGTTGCGTACCTGCAAGCCACCGGCGGCGTCCTGATAGAGCAGGGTGATGCAACCGTAGTCGGTGTGCGCCCCGGCACCTTGCTGATCTTCGGAGCTGGCGGTGTGGCGCGGCGGGTAATGAATCATCCGCAGCACGCTGACCGGGTCATTGAAGCGTGTGTCGAAGAAGTCGCGCTCAATCCCCAGCGCGATGGTCATGGCCCGCAACAGCGTTTGCGCGAGGGCCTGCATGTCGACGTAGTGCTGTTCCATCAACGCTTCCCAGCCGGGGATGGACGGATGGCGATTGGGGCCACGCAAGGGTTTTTCCGCCAGTACTTCAGGGTGCCCGGCCGGCAGGTGCAGGCCCATGTCGAAGGTTTCCTTGAGGTCGCTGGGTTTGCTTGGGTCCAGTTGCTCGGTGGCGATGGCGCCGTAGCCGCGATGGTGACGGGTCTGGGTGATGTCGATCTTGAGCTTTTCGGCGGTGGGTTGGGCGAAGAAGCGTTTGGCGTGATCAAGCAGGGCGTTGATGCGAGCCGCTGAAATCGGATGGCCCTTGATGTAGAAGAAACCCCACTCGCGGCAGGCGAGGTCGATTTGCCCGGCCACGGCTGGCCAGGCGGATGGGTCTTCGCTGTAGAGCGGGGTGATGTCGATGATCGGAAGGCTATTCATGCGCAATCCTTAAGAACGCTGAAGATCCAATGTGGGAGTTGTGCTGTGGCTGAAAATTTACTTCGGAATCTCGGCCTTCATGCCTTCCACGTAGTAATTCATCGACGCCAGTTCCGCCGTGGTCGCGCTCACACCCGCCGGGATTTTCTCGATCCCGGCCTGATCCTTGATCGGCCCGGTGAACAGTTGCAGCGCACCGCTCTTGATGTCGGCGATGAGTTGCTCGGCTTCGCTCTTCACCGTCGCCGGCACCAGGTCGCTGATCGGCAGCTCAACGGTGCCTTCCTTCAAACCGCCCCAGTAGTCCTGGGGTTTCCAGTCATGGTCGATCACGCTCTGGGTTGCCTGGACGTAGTGCGGGCCCCAATCGTTGACGATGGAGGTCAGTACCGCTTTCGGCCCGAAGTGCGCCATGTCCGAAGCGTAGCCCACGGCATACACGCCGCGACGTTCGGCGGCCTGGATCGGCGCGGGGCTGTCGGTGTGCTGGAACACCACGTCCACGCCCTGGTCGATCAGCGCGTTGGCGGCGTCCGCTTCCTTGCCAGGATCGAACCACGAGTTGACCCACACCACCTTGATCTCGGTGCCGGGGTTGTACTTGTTCAGGGCCAACTGGATGGCGTTGATGTCGCGGATGACTTCCGGGATCGGGAACGAAGCGACGTAGCCGATTTTCTTGGTCTTGGTCATCTTCGCCGCGAGGAAGCCGCCGACGTAGCGACCTTCGTAAGTGCGCGCCAGGTAAGTGCCTAGGTTCTTGTCCTGCTTGTAGCCGGTGGCGTGTTCGAAGGTCACCTTGGGAAACTGTTTGGCGACTTTCACGGTCGGGTTCATGTAGCCGAAGGAGGTGGTGAAGATCAGGTCGTACTTGTCCTTGGCCATGTTGCGGATCACCCGCTCGGCGTCGGCACCTTCGGCGACGTTTTCCACGTAGTTGGTGGTGATCTGCGAGCCGAATTTTTCCGCGAGTTCCTTGCGCCCCTGTTCATGCTGATACGTCCAGCCGTGGTCACCGATCGGACCGATATAGACGAAGCCGACTTTCAGCGGATCGGCGGCTGCGGCGGTCAGGCTGGCGCTCAAACCGATGGCTGCCGCAACGGCGCAAAGCAGCTTCTTCAACGGACGTTTGTGCATGAATTGGAACTCCATTTTGTTGTGAGGTTGGCTGGGCTCTCTGGCTTGCACAGGGCAATGCAAATTGCTGACCAACAAGACAACAAAACATGAATCCGCGGTGATGCTATCGCGAGCAGGCTCGCGACAGGTCCTTGAAGTCCGATAACAGTGCATGTCCTTGCACAGCTGCCATCCACTGGTGCGCCAAGCCAGATGGCCTTGACCCTCCACAAAACCAATGTGGGAGCGAACCTGCTCGCGAAGGCGGAGTGTCAGTCGACATCGTCAGTGACTGAAATACCGCCATCGCGAGCAGGCTCGCTCCCACAGTTTTAATCGGTGTTGTATCAGGTCCCGGCGATCAGCTGCCGCGCCGCCTGGCTGTGATCAGCAATCAACCCTTTCAGATCCAGCCCTTCGACCTGCCCATCGATCACCCGCCACTTGCCGCCGACCATCACTCGATCCGCGCGATCAGCGCCACACAGCAGCAACGCCGAGACCGGATCATGGCTGCCGGAGAAACGCAGTTCATCGAGCTTGAACATCGCCAGGTCAGCCTGCTTGCCCACCGCCAACTCGCCGATATCGGTACGGCCCAGCAGGCTCGCCGAACCCTTGGTCGCCCAGCCCAACACGCGTTCCGGAGTGATCTTCTCGGCGCCGTAACGCAGACGCTGGATGTACAACGCCTGACGCGCTTCGAGCATCATGTTCGAGGCATCGTTGGACGCCGAACCGTCCACGCCTAAACCAAGCAGGGCACCGGCATCGGTCAAATCGATGCTCGGGCAGATGCCCGAGGCCAGGCGCATGTTCGAACTCGGGCAATGGCAAATGCCGGTGCCGGCGGCGCCGAGGCGGGCGATTTCGTCCGGGTTGAAATGGATGCCATGGGCCAGCCAGGTACGCGGGCCGAGCCAGCCGACACTCTCCAGATAGTCCACGGTGCGCAGGCCGAAGCGTTGCAGGCAGAAATCTTCTTCGTCGAGGGTTTCTGCCAGGTGGGTGTGCAGGCGCACGTCGAGTTTGTTCGCCAGTTCGGCGCTGGCCGACATGATTTCCGGGGTCACCGAGAACGGCGAGCAGGGTGCCAGGGCGATCTGGATTTGCGCGCCGTCACCGCGTTCGTGGTACTCGGCGATCAGGCGCTGGCTGTCGGCGAGGATCACTTCGCCTTCCTGTACGGTCTGTTGCGGTGGCAGGCCACCGTCCTTTTCACCGAGGCTCATGGAACCGCGGGTCAGCATGGCGCGCATGCCCAGTTCACGAACGCTCTCGACCTGCACGTCGATCGCGTTTTCCAGACCTTCCGGGAAAAGGTAGTGATGGTCAGCCGCGGTGGTGCAACCGGACAACAGCAACTCAGCCAGCGCGACTTTGGTGGCGAGGGCGAGTTTTTCCGGGGTCAGGCGTGCCCAGACCGGGTACAGGGTTTTCAGCCATGGGAACAGCGGCTGATTGACCACCGGCGCCCAGGCGCGGGTCAGGGTTTGATAGAAGTGGTGATGGGTGTTGATCAGGCCCGGCAGGATCACATGCTCGCGGGCATCGAACACTTCATTGCACGGCGCGGACGGTTGTTGACCGGCACCGAGTACTTCGACGATCAAACCGTCTTGCAGCACCAGGCCGCCACGGGCATCGAGACCGTTGGAGGTGAAAATGGCGAGGGGATTTTTTAACCAGGTACGGGTCGCAGGCATGTTGGCCGGCTCCTCTGAAAGTTGGGTTCAGGGTTGCCAGCTCAGTGTTGCCCTGTCTGCTGATCCAGGTTCGCCGGGGAGGCGAGGTGCGAAGTGTCGATCAAAACGCTCTGGCGGGCAAGCCCAACCCGACAGGACAACACCCCCCCCTGTGGGCGGCGGTGATTACCAGGGAATGGTTTCGCCCCGGTAATTGATGAAGTGATGCCCGCCCTTGCCGACATACGCATTCACCTGATCGACCAGGCCACGGGTGCTGGTTTCCACGTCGATGTCCGCGCCTTCACCCCCCATGTCGGTTTTCACCCAGCCCGGGTGCAGCGACAGCACGGTGAGACTGGTTTCGCCCAACTGAGTGACGAAGCTGTTGGTCATGGAATTCAGCGCCGCCTTGCTGGCTTTGTACAGTGCCAGCTCCGGCGCATCGGGCATGGTCACGCTGCCCAGCACCGAACTCATGAAGGCCAGCACGCCGGTGTCCGGGCGCAGTTGCTCGACAAAACGCTGGGCCAGGTTGATCGGCGCCACGGCGTTGGTGAAAAACAACTGGCCGACTTCGGCCATTGTCGCGCCGCCGTTCGGCGTCTGGACTTCCGGCCCCTTGACCCCGGCATTGACGAACAACAGGTCAAACACATCGCCCTTGAGTTGTTGGCTCAGGGCTGACACCGCCGGCTGATCGTCCATGTCGAGCTTTTCGATTCGCACATCGCCCAGGGCCTGCAAGGCTTCGGCTTTTTGCGGGTCGCGCACGGTGGCGGTGACTTGCCAGCCATCGGCCAGCAGGGTTTTCACCAGCCCGAGGCCAAGCCCCCGGGAGGCGCCGATGATGAGTGCGGTTTTTGCCTTGGACATGAGTGGCTTCCTTGAAAATTCAGAGTCGTGGATTCAATGGACACTGTTGCCCGAGCCGTTGTTGCAACTCCTCGCGCAGCGCGCCGAGTTCGGCCATGCGGGCTTCGATCAGTTTGAGTTTGTCTTGCAGCAGTTGCGTGACGGCGCTGTCCGGATCGGGCGATTGCCAGATTGTAGCCACGCTGTTGCCGATCTCGCCGAGGGTAAAGCCCAGTCGTTGAGCGGTCTTGATGTATTGCACCAGTTGCACCATGTCTGGCGGATAGTCGCGATACCCGTTGGCACTGCGTTGCGCCGCAATCAACCCGCGCTGCTCGTAAAAGCGCAGCGTGTCGCGGCTGACGGCGCTGGCCTGGGCTAATTCACCGATGCGCATCATGACGTCTCGAGGGGGCTTGACCCTGGAGCATACTCCAGGCTTTAGCCTTGTTGCTCCCTGAATTGATGGAGCAATGTCGATGTGGACTACAACGCAATATCGCCGGTTGGTGCAAGGCAGTGCCTGGTACGACCTGATCGTGACGGTCGCGTTTGTCACACCGTGGAGTTTTGCGGCGTTGCATGGGGTTTTGACGGGAGTGAGTCAGGCGTTGAGTTTGCCCGGCGAGCTGCCACCGTTCGAACCGGTGCACATGTTGATGGCGAATTTGTTGGGCTCGATTGTCTGCGTATGGGCGGTGCTGCGGATTCGTGATCCGCAGCAGGTTTATGGGCGGTATGACGCCGTGGCCAGGTTCCTGTTCTCGGCCTGGCAGGCATATGCCCTGGTTCATGGCGCGAGTTCGTTGCTGGTGGTTTTCCTGGTGTTTGAATTGGCGTGGGGCGTGGCTCAGGTGTTGCCTGTTCGGACGCTTTCGCGAGCAAGCCCGCTCCCACATTTGACCGAGTACACACCCATCCAATGTGGGAGCGGGCTTGCTCGCGAAGAGGCCCGCCCAAACAACCACTAATGCCCAGCCTGCCACGGCTGCCCCAACGAAACCGGCGCGTACAACCGTGTCCGCAGCGCATCCCGTGACAGCAGCACCAGCACCACAATGGTCGCGACATACGGCAGCATCGCCAGCAGACTCGACGGAATCGCCAGCCCCAACCCCTGCGCCACCAGGTGCAGGATGCTGGCGAGCCCGAACAGGTACGCGCCGAGCAGCAGGCGCCACACCCGCCAACTGGCGAACACCACGAGCGCCAGGGCAATCCAGCCGCGCCCGGCGCTCATGTTCTCCGCCCACATCGGTGTGTACGCCAGGGACAGATAAGCCCCGGCCAACCCGGCCATCGCACCGCCGAACAACACTGCCAGCGTGCGCACCACCAACACCGGCAAGCCCATGGCGCTGGCCGCATCCGGGTTTTCCCCGACCGCCTGGATGATCAGCCCGACGCGGCTTTTCAGAATCACCCAAGCCACAAGCGCAAACAGCGCGAACGACAGATACACCAACAGGTCCTGGGCAAACAGCATTCGCCCGATCAGCGGGATCTCGCTCAAATACGCAATCGCCATCGGCTCGAACCCCGCCAGCGGCTTGCCGACCCACGCCGCACCGACGAAGGTCGACAGGCCTACGCCGAAAATCGTCAGGGCCAGACCGGTGGCCACCTGATTGGCGTTGAACACCAGCGCCACCAGGGCAAACAGCGACGACAGCAGCATCCCGGCGAGCATCGCCAACAACACGCCGAGCCACAGGTGGCCGGTGTTGAACGCGACGATGAAACCGATCACAGCACCAAACAGCATCATGCCTTCCTGGCCGAGGTTGAGGACGCCGCTTTTCTCGCAGATCAGTTCCCCCAGCGCCACCAACAGCAACGGCGTACCGCAGCGGACCATGGCGTAGAAAATATTGCTCAGCAGATCGATATCCATCACAGCGCTCCTGCTTGTACGGTGGTGGTTTGGGCGCGGCGGGTCCAGCGCAGGTTCAAGCGCGGTCGGTAGAGGATCAGTACATCGCTGGCCAGCAGGAAAAACAGCATCATGCCCTGGAACAATTGGGTGATCGCTTGCGGCAGGTTCAGGCTCATTTGTGCGCTTTCGCCGCCGATGTACAGCAGTGCCATCAACAGGCTGGAAAACAGGATGCCGACAGGATTCAGGCGGCCGAGAAATGCCACGGTGATCGCCGCATAGCCGTAGCCCGGCGAGACCTGCGGCACCAGCTGGCCGATGGGGCCGGTGACTTCGCACACACCGGCAAGCCCTGCCAGGCCGCCGCTGATCAACAGCGCGAGCCAGATCAGGCGCTTCTCGCGAAAGCCGACGAAACCGGCGGCACGCTTGTCCAGCCCGAGCACCTTGATCTGGAATCCGACAAAGCTTTTCTGCAACAGCACCCACACGGTCACCAACGCGAGCAGGGCGAAGTAAACCCCGGCGTGGACCCGGCCATCTTCCATCAGCAACGGCAAGCGGCTGGCGTCGCCGAACATCGCCGATTGGGGGAAATTGAAACCTTCCGGATCTTTCAGTGGACCGTGCACGCAATACAGCAAAAGGTTCAGGGCGATGTAATTGAGCATGATGCTGGTGAGGATCTCATTGGCGTTGAAGCGCGTGCGCAACCACGCCGTCAGCCCGGCCCATGCTGCTCCGGCCAAGGTGCCGGTGAGCAGGATCAGTACCAGCGCCCAGCGGCTTTGCATCTCGATGATGTTCACCGCCAGCGCACTGCCGGCCAACGCGCCGAGCAGCAGTTGACCTTCGGCACCGATGTTCCAGATGCGCGCCTGATAGGCGACGGCCAGGCCCAATGCGCAGAGCAGAATCGGCAGGGCCTTGACCAACAATTCGGAGACGCCGTACAGGTCGCTGACCGGCGCGATCAGCAAGGTGTGCAAGGTCAGCAGCGGGTCATGCCCGAGCGCGATAAATAACAGCGATCCACAGCCCAGGGTCAGTGCAGCCGCCAGCAACGGCGAGCACCACAGCATCAGGCGCGATTGCTGGCCGCGGGGTTCAAGAGAAAGCAGCATGTGACACTCCGTTAACGCGAGGCGGATGCGAGTGATTGAGGGGCACCGAACTGGCCGGCCATCCAGCCGCCGACATCGCTCAGGCGCGTGTCGACGGTGGCGTGGAGCGCGGACAGCCGACCGCCACACAAGGCGCCGAGGCGGTCGCTGATCTGGAACAGTTCGTCGAGGTCTTCGGAAATCACCAGGATCGCCGCGCCGGCATCGCGCAAGGCAATCAAGGCGCGGTGAATGGTGGCGGCCGCGCCGACGTCCACGCCCCAGGTCGGGTGTGCGGCGACCAGTAGTTTCGGTCGCTGAAGGATTTCCCGGCCGAGGATGAATTTTTGCAAATTGCCCCCGGACAGGCTGCGGGCCGGCGACTGGCTATCGGGTGTCTTGACCCCGAAACGGCGGATAATTTCCTCGGCCAGTGCTTCGACGTTGCCGCGCTGGATCAGGCCGTTACTCACCAAGCCTTGCTGGAACGCTGTCAGCAACGCGTTGTCCGCCAGGCTCAACTCCGGCACCGCACCATGGCCCAGGCGTTCGGCGGGAACGAACGCCAAGCCGAGTTGGCGGCGTGCGTCGGGACGCAAATGGGCGACTGGCTCCTGGCCAAATCGGATCGTCGCGCTGGCGTTGCGGGGCAGCAGCGCTTCACCGCTGAGCAAGGCCAGCAACTCATCCTGGCCATTGCCGGCGACACCGGCGATGCCGACAATTTCACCACGGCGCACTTCAAGGTCGATGTTGGCAAGCGAGCAGCCGAACGGGTCCGGGTTGTGCCAGGACAAGCCACGGACATCAAGGAATGCATCACCTCCAGTAACCTTCGGATAGTCTGCGATCAACTCCGCCGCTTCACCGACCATCAAGCGCGCCAGTTGCTGATCCGAACATTCGGCCGGCACGCAATGCCCGGCCACCCGACCGCCTCGTAAAACCGTTGCGCTGTGGCACAACGCACGCACTTCCCCAAGCTTGTGGCTGATGAACAAAATGCTGCAGCCTTCGGCGGCGAGCCGGCGCAGGGTGGCGAACAAGTCGTCGGCCTCCTGCGGCGTCAGCACCGAAGTCGGTTCATCGAGAATCAACAGGCGGATGTCCTGCATCAGGCAACGGATGATTTCCACCCGCTGCCGTTCACCGATCGACAGGCTGTGGACAAGTCGCTCCGGTTCCAGCGCCATGCCATAGCGCCGGGACACCTCGCGAATCTTCGGCTCAAGCTGTTTGGGTGTGCCTGCCGCCGCACCCATGGCCAGGGCGATGTTCTGCGCCACGCTCAGGGTTTCGAACAGCGAGAAATGCTGGAACACCATGCCGATTCCCAAACCTCGGGCCTGGGCCGGGTTGCGCAGGCTCACCCGCTGACCTTGCCAGATCACCTCGCCGGAATCGGCATGGGTGACGCCGTAGATGATCTTCATCAGCGTGCTTTTGCCCGCGCCGTTTTCGCCGAGCAGGGCATGGATCTCGCCAGGGGCAATGGACAGGTCGATGGCATCGTTGGCCAGGCAACCGGGGTAGCGTTTGCTGATTCTGCGCAACTGCAGGCGCGGAACCGGATCGGGGATTGGAGCGTGATTGGGCATGACAGGCTCAGTGCTGTTGGACTTGTGCCTGTGGATAAAGCAATTTTCTGGCCACTAGGTCAGGAAAACCTCGAAGTCCTGCGACCAGAGGCGTTGAGTACGCAGCTTTCAGATGTGCCAGGCAGAGCCCGGCACCACATGGGGGCAATGGCGCAGTTCAAGCCCCGATTTTGCTCGCGCGCTTTTGCTCAAAAAATGAGCAATCGACCACAAGCCATACCGTGCAGGGCGCCGAGACGGCCATGAACGGGTTATCCACAGATTGCTCCACAGTATTTGTGTGCAAGCTCAAAGCACGGGCATAAGCACTGAGTGGCTTTCTTCTAAAGGCGATAAACCGTTGTAACTGTTTGTTTTTATTTGAATTTGATGTGCTTGATGGCAGATTGGACGAAAATTGAGCAAAGTCCGCAAAGCCGTATGACACAAGGGTTACAGCGGTATGTGCTCAGGTTATCCACAGGCGGGTGCACAGCAGATGTGGGCAAATATGGAATAAGTGAAAAATCGGCGTGCCCCAAAAGATCGCAGCCTGTGCTGAAGCGCTTTTAGCGCTGCAACAAAATACGTCCGCGACTCAAATCGGCCAGTTGTGACTGCAAGGTGTCGATCTGCGCATCGCCCACGGCCAACTGCAACTCGACACCATTAGCGGTGAAGCTTTCATCCACAACCAATCCACCAGCCTCCGCCACTCGCAGCTTGACCAGGGCCAACTCGGCAAATCCACAAGCGCAACGCAGCGGCACCCGGCTGATCAGCTCGATCTTCGGCGCCGCTTGCAGGCATTTGTTTGCACCCCCGCCATAGGCCCGGGCGAGCCCCCCGGTGCCCAGTTGGATGCCGCCATACCAGCGAATCACCAGTACCGCGACCTGATCGCAATCCTGCGCCTCTATCGCCGCCAGAATCGGCCTGCCGGCCGTACCGCCGGGCTCGCCATCATCGGTGCTGCGATACTGATCGCCGAGCTTCCAGGCCCAGCAGTTGTGCGAGGCATTCAAGTCACTGTGCTGTTCAATGAACGCCTGGGCCTCGGCCGGGCTGGAGATCGGCGCGGCGAAGGTAATGAAGCGGCTCTTGCGAATCTCTTCGCGGTATTCGCAAAAACCGCTGAGGGTAAATGGCATAAGTGCTTAGATGGCAGGTTTCAGGCCGCAGCCCTTGAGAATGATGCGGATCAGGTTGTCCCCGGCGTCTTCCATGTCCTGTTTGGTCAACCTGGTGCGCCCGGTGACGCGGCAGATCTGCGTGGCGAAGTCGGCGTAGTGCTGGGTGCTGCCCCACAACAGGAAGATCAGGTGAACCGGATCGACCGGGTCCATTTTACCGGCGTCGATCCACGTCTGGAACACGCCCGCGCGGCCTTGGAACCAGGCGCGATAATCCTGGTTGAAGTACTCGGTCAGGCATTCGCCGCCGCTGATGACTTCCATGGCAAAAATCCTCGAGGCTTGCGGCTGGCGTCGGGAGAACTCCATTTTCGCGCGAATGTAGCGGGTCAACGCTTCGGTCGGGTCATCCTCGGCGGTGAGGGTGTTGAAGGTGCTGTCCCACAACTCGATGATGTTGCTCAGCACCGCCACGTACAAACCGAGCTTGTTGGTGAAGTAGTAATGCAGGTTCGCCTTGGGCAGCCCGGCATTCAGGGCGATGGTGTTCATGCTCGTGCCTTTGTACCCGTGACGGGCGAACTCGTCTTCGGCGGCTTTGATGATGGTCTCTTCGTTTTTCTGACGAATGCGGCTGACGGGTTTTCCGCCGTGGGCAGGGACTTCAAAGGTCATAGGCACTTCCGAGAAGATGAGAGGGTGCGGCCAGTGCGTTGATAGCGCACCCACCGGCTTCAGACAAGGCCTCATACAATAAAACTCTACCCCGCCCCACAGTTTTCAACGCGTCGCCGCGAGACTCTCGAGAAAACTCTCCAGCACCAGATGGGGTCGACGCCCCTTGCGGGTGACCGACGCCAGGCTCAGGTCATAGAAACGCGTTTTGGCTTTCAACGCGCGCAACCGGCCCTGCTGCACCCAAAGACTCGCGTAGTGATCCGGCAGGTAACCGATATAGCGACCGGTCAGGATCAGGAACGCCATGCCTTCGCGGTCCGAGGCACTGGCGGTGCAATTGAGCGCTTGATAGTGAGCCTGGATCTCCGCTGGCAAACGGAAGGTGGGCGCGATGGCGTCCTGACTGTTCAGGCGTTCGTCGTCCAGCTGCTTGTCGTCGACATAAAACAGCGGATGGCCGACCGCGCAGTACAACAGCGAACGCTCGCTATACAGCGGTTGATACTCCAGCCCCGACAATGCGCTGGCCTGCGGTACCACGCCAACGTGCAGGCGACCGTCGAGCACGCCTTGTTCGACTTCATTGGGCGCGATCATGCGGATCTGGATCTGCACGTCCGGGCCGCGTTCTTTCAATTGTGCGAGGGCATGGGTGATGCGCATGTGGGGCAGGGTGACCAGGTTGTCCGTCAAGCCAATGATCAATTCGCCACGCAAGTGCTGGTGCAGTCCGTTTACCTCGGTGCGGAAGCTTTCCAACGCACTCAATAGTTGCAACGCCGATTGATAGACCTCGCGGCCTTCTTCGGTCAGGGAAAACCCGGCACGTCCCCGTTGGCACAGGCGCAGGCCGAGGCGCTGCTCCAGATCGCTCATCTGCTGGCTGATCGCCGAGCGACCGATGCCCAGCACGGTTTCCGCCGCGGAGAAGCCGCCGCATTCCACCACGCTGCGGAAAATCCTCAGCAGGCGGATATCAAAGTCGCTGACCTGGGCCAGCGGATCGGGACGGCGAGTGCTCATGCGGGTTACTCAAAAGTTTAGTAAATGGCTGACTGAACATTAGAAGAGTTGCATTTCACCGACTTTATCTCCGTGGCAATTTAGCTGCAACAACGGTTTTCAATCCTTACGCCGCTTATTGCCTTGCGAGGTTTCGCCCATGAACTTGCCTGAAAACGCCCCGACTTCCCTGGCCAGCCAGCTCAAGCTCGATGCTCACTGGATGCCTTACACCGCCAACCGCAACTTCCAGCGCGACCCACGGCTGATCGTTGGCGCCGAAGGCAGCTGGCTGATCGACGACAAGGGTCGCAAGGTATATGACTCGCTGTCCGGTCTGTGGACCTGTGGCGCCGGGCACACCCGCAAGGAAATCCAGGAAGCGGTCGCCAAGCAGCTGGGTACCCTCGATTACTCGCCAGCCTTCCAGTACGGTCATCCGCTGTCGTTCCAACTGGCTGAAAAAATCACCGACCTGACCCCGGGCACCCTGAACCACGTGTTCTTCACCGACTCGGGCTCCGAGTGCGCTGACACCGCTGTGAAGATGGTCCGTGCTTACTGGCGTCTGAAAGGCCAGTCGACCAAGACCAAGATGATCGGCCGTGCCCGTGGTTACCACGGTGTGAACATCGCCGGCACCAGCCTCGGTGGCGTGAACGGCAACCGCAAGCTGTTCGGTCAGGCGATGATGGACGTTGACCACCTGCCGCACACCTTGCTGGCAAGCAACGCTTACTCCCGTGGCATGCCGGAGCAGGGTGGTATCGCCCTGGCTGACGAACTGCTGAAGCTGATCGAGCTGCACGATGCGTCGAACATCGCGGCGGTCTTCGTCGAGCCATTGGCCGGTTCCGCTGGCGTGCTGGTTCCACCTCAGGGTTACCTCAAGCGTCTGCGTGAAATCTGCGACCAGCACAACATCCTGCTGGTGTTCGACGAAGTGATCACCGGTTTCGGCCGTACCGGCACCATGTTCGGCGCCACCACCTTCGGCGTGACCCCGGACCTGATGTGCATCGCCAAGCAAGTCACCAACGGTGCGATCCCGATGGGCGCGGTGATTGCCAGCTCCGAGATCTACCAGACCTTCATGAATCAGCCGACGCCTGAATACGCGGTTGAATTCCCCCACGGCTATACCTATTCCGCACACCCGGTGGCTTGCGCCGCGGGTCTTGCCGCACTCGACCTGCTGCAAAAGGAAAACCTGGTACAGAGCGTGGCCGAAGTCGCACCGCATTTCGAAAATGCGCTGCACGGCCTCAAAGGCACCAAGAACATCATCGACATCCGCAACTTCGGCCTGGCCGGCGCGATCCAGATCGCCCCTCGTGATGGCGACGCCATCGTGCGTCCGTTCGAAGCCGGCATGGCGCTGTGGAAAGCCGGGTTCTACGTACGCTTCGGCGGCGACACCCTGCAGTTCGGCCCAACCTTCAACAGCAAGCCGCAGGACCTGGATCGTCTGTTCGACGCGGTCGGCGAAGTGCTGAGCAAGATCGACTGATTTCTCCTTCTATATACCTACAAACAACAGGTGCTCCGAAGCGAGCGCCTGTGGACAACTTTTCAGGAGCTTCCATGAGCGTTATTCCGCATTTGATCAATGGCGAACTGGTGACCGAGAACGGTCGCGCGGTTGATGTGTTCAACCCGTCTACCGGTCAGGCTATCCACAAGCTGCCACTGGCGACCCGCGAAACCATCCAGAGCGCCATCGACGCGGCCAAGGCTGCATTCCCGGCCTGGCGCAACACGCCACCGGCCAAGCGTGCCCAAGTGATGTTCCGCTTCAAGCAGCTGCTGGAGCAGAACGAAGCTCGCATCTCGCAATTGATCAGCGAAGAGCACGGCAAGACCCTGGAAGATGCTGCCGGTGAATTGAAGCGCGGTATCGAGAACGTCGAATTCGCTTGCGCGGCTCCGGAAATCCTCAAGGGCGAGTACAGCCGTAACGTCGGCCCGAACATCGATGCCTGGTCTGACTTCCAGCCGCTGGGCGTGGTTGCCGGTATCACGCCGTTCAACTTCCCGGCCATGGTGCCGTTGTGGATGTACCCGCTGGCGATCGTCTGCGGCAACTGCTTCATCCTCAAGCCATCCGAGCGTGACCCGAGCTCGACGCTGCTGATCGCCCAGTTGCTGCTGGAAGCTGGTCTGCCTAAAGGCGTACTGAGCGTGGTGCACGGTGACAAGACTGCGGTGGACGCATTGATCGAAGCGCCGGAAGTCAAAGCGCTGAGTTTTGTTGGTTCGACGCCGATTGCCGAATACATCTATTCCGAAGGCACCAAGCGCGGCAAACGCGTTCAGGCCCTGGGCGGTGCGAAGAACCACGCGGTGCTGATGCCGGATGCAGACCTGGACAACGCCGTCAGCGCACTGATGGGCGCGGCCTACGGTTCTTGCGGCGAGCGTTGCATGGCGATCTCGGTAGCGGTGTGCGTGGGTGATCAGGTGGCCGATGCCCTGGTGGCCAAACTGGTTCCGCAAATCAAGGCGCTGAAAATCGGTGCCGGTACCAACTGCGGCCTGGACATGGGCCCACTGGTGACGGGCCAGGCGCGCGACAAGGTCAGCGGTTATGTAGAAGACGGCGTAGCTGCCGGCGCGACACTGGTGGTGGATGGCCGTGGCCTGACCGTCGCTGGTCACGAGGAAGGCTTCTTCCTGGGTGGTTGCCTGTTCGACAACGTCACACCAGAAATGCGCATCTATAAAGAAGAGATCTTCGGGCCGGTGCTGTGCGTTGTTCGGGTCAACAGCCTGGAAGAAGCCATGCAACTGATCAACGATCACGAATATGGCAACGGCACCTGCATCTTCACCCGTGACGGTGAAGCGGCGCGGTTGTTCTGCGACGAGATCGAAGTCGGCATGGTTGGTGTCAACGTACCGCTGCCGGTACCGGTGGCTTACCACAGCTTTGGCGGCTGGAAGCGTTCGCTGTTTGGCGACCTGCACGCCTATGGCCCCGATGGCGTGCGTTTCTATACCCGCCGCAAAGCCATCACCCAGCGCTGGCCGCAGCGTGCGAGCCATGAAGCTTCGCAGTTCGCCTTCCCTAGCTTGTAAGTAGAAGGGCGCAGAAGGCCGACCCATTGGGTCGGCCTTTTTGTTTGTGCGCCAGGCATGGCGCGTTGCGCGTAAGCGCAACCAGCTTGGCTGTGGTGGCCTCGCTGGTGACTTGGAGGTGAAAGTCCTCTACACACCCGGCAAGGGGAAGTGTTAGCCAGAGGCAAGGGTGTCGCGGGTGACTGCGAATCTGAAGGAAGCCCGAGGCAAACTGCTGGCCTGACGAACAGGAAGCGGATAGAGGCGGCGCAGCGGGGTAAGAAGGCAAGCATCTTCAAAGCCCGATACTTGCACAGAACGCTGTGACGTAGATCCGACAGGCATAAGCAGGAAGGTCACGCGAATTACCCTGGGAGATCTGCACGTTTGCCAGTGTGCTACCGAGCGTCGAGAGGCGACGGGATGAGCGTGCAGAAGTCAGCCGAGGCCGTAGTAAGTGGCGAATAACCCCGCCACCAAGGGCCGAACAGGTTATGCCGCCAGTAGGCGCCAGAGTCTCGTCGAATGCTGAAACGCAGAATATTCTCCAAGAGAAGACTGTTTCCCCTTGATGCGTCTAGGGCTCAACGAAGCTCGTGCTTGTCACTCAGCATTCAACGGTCGAGGCCCTTGGTGGAATTCGGGAGCACCCCATATGAATCAGGCGCTGCCGAAGAAACTCTGGGATCGACTC